>DATLZG010000294.1:0-11853 GCA_035574095.1 Burkholderiaceae bacterium
ATCATCGCCGCGCTGGAGCCGACGTTCGGCGGCATCAACCTGGAAGACATCAAGGCGCCGGAGTGCTTCTACATCGAGCGCAAGCTGCGCGAGCGGATGAAGATTCCGGTGTTTCACGACGACCAGCACGGCACCGCGATCATCGTCGGCGCGGCGATCCGCAACGGCTTGAAGATCGTCGGCAAGGACATCGGCGCGATCAAGCTCGTGTGCAGCGGCGCCGGCGCGGCGGCGATCGCCTGCCTGGATCTTCTGGTCGATCTGGGGGTGAAGCGCGAGAACATCTGGGTCGCCGACATCGAAGGCGTGGTGTACCGCGGCCGCAGCGCCTTGATGGACGAGGAAAAGGCGCGCTACGCGCAGCCGACCGACGCGCGCACGCTGGGCGAGATCATCGGCGGCGCCGACGTCTTCCTCGGTCTGTCCGCCGGTGGCGTGCTGAAGCCCGAGATGGTGAAAGAGATGGGGCCGCGCCCGTTGATCCTGGCCCTTGCGAACCCGGTGCCGGAAATCATGCCGGAGGAAGCGAAGGCGGCGCGGCCCGATTGCATCATCGCCACCGGTCGTTCCGACTATCCGAATCAGGTCAACAACGTCCTGTGCTTTCCGTTCATCTTCCGCGGTGCGCTCGACGTGGGGGCGACGACAATCACCAAGGAAATGGAGATCGCGGCCGTCAACGCGCTGGCGCAACTGGCGCAGGAAGAATCGAGCGACGTCGTGGCCAGCGCCTACGGCATCGACAACCTGGCGTTCGGGCCCGAATACCTGATCCCGAAGCCGTTCGACCCGCGCCTGATGCTGCGCATCGCGCCGGCGGTGGCCGAAGCGGCCTGCAGAAGCGGCGTGGCGACCCGTCCGATCACCGACCTGCAAGCCTATCGCGAGCAATTGCAGCGCTTCGTTTACCACTCCGGCACCTTCATGAAGCCGATCTTCGCGGTGGCGAAGAAGGCGGTGGCCGCCGGCGGCCGCGCGCGCATCGTGTTCGCCGAGGGCGAGGACGAACGCGTGCTGCGCGCGGTGCAGGTGGTGATCGACGAGGGACTCGCGAAGCCGATCGTCATCGCGCGCCCGGCCGTGCTCGAGCGCCGACTGCAGCGCTATGGCCTGCGCATGCGGCCCGGCGCGGACTTCGAACTGGTCAATCCCGAGTCCGACCCGCGCTACCGCGACTACTGGCAGACCTACCATCGGATGACCGCACGCAAGGGGGTCACCGCCCAGTACGCGCAGGTCGAGATGCGGCGCCGGCACACGCTGATCGGCGCGATGATGATCCACAAGGGCGACGCCGACGGCATGATCTGCGGCACGGTCGCGACGCACGACGTGCACCTGCGCTACATCGACCAGGTGATCGGCCGCCGGCCGGGCGCCACCGTGTATGCGGCGATGAACATCCTGATGCTGCCGGGCCGGCAGGTGGCGATCGTCGACACGCACGTCAACGTCGACCCGACCGCGCCGCAGATCGCCGAGATCACGGCGCTCGCCGCCGAAGAGCTGAAGCGCCTGGGCATCACGCCGCGCATCGCGTTGCTGTCGCACTCGAACTTCGGTTCCGCGAGCAGCGCTTCGGCGGCCAAGATGCGCGAGGCGCTATCGATCATCCGCGCGCGCCATCCCGACTACGAAGTCGACGGCGAAATGCACGCCGACAGCGCGCTCGACGCCGGCATACGCAAGGCGATCATGCCGTTTTCCACGCTGGCCGGCGACGCCAACTTGCTGGTCTGTCCGACGATAGACGCCGCCAACATCGGCTACAACCTGCTGAAGACCGCGGCCGGCAACAACGTCGCGATCGGCCCGATCCTGCTCGGCGCCGCCAAGCCGGTGCACATCGTCACGCCGTCGTCGACCGTGCGGCGCATCGTCAATATGACGGCGTTGGCCGTGCTCGACGCCAACACGCAGCGCTGAAGCACGGGCGATCGGTATGGAGGCTGCCGGCCGCGACCGCGTTCATCTGCGCGCGACGCCGGCCGGCTTGATCCTGCTCGGCGGCGGCGCGCGCGCCGCGTATCAGGTCGGTGTCCTGAAGGGCATCGCCGCCGTATTGCGCGATGCGCGGCGCGGTCTCGATCCGAGCATCGCGCAGGGCCACAATCCGTTCCAGATCCTGGCCGGAACCTCGGCGGGCGCGATCAACGCGGCGGCGCTGGCGTGCCGCGCCGACAACTTCCAGGAAGCGGTGGCCCAGCTGGTGCACGTGTGGGAGAACTTCCACGCCGAGCAGGTGTACCGCTCCGACCTGCTCGGCGTCGTGCGCACCGGCGCCCGCTGGCTGACGCTGCTGTCGCTCGGCTGGATGGTGCGCAAGTCGCTGCGGTTGCGGCCGCGTTCGCTGCTCGACAACGCGCCGTTGGCCGCCTTGCTGCGGTCGATGATCGACTTCGAGCGCCTGCAGCGCGCATTCGAGCACGGCCACCTGCGCGCGCTGGCCGTCACCGCCTCGAGTTACACATCGGGCCGTCATGTGACCTTCTATCAGGCCTTGAACGACTACAACCTGCCGGCGAAACTGCAGCGCTTCAGCCTGCACGCGCGCATCACGCTCGAACATCTGCTTGCCTCGAGCGCGATTCCGTTCGTCTTCCCCGCCGTGCCGCTGCCGGTGGCAACCGGCGGCGCGCCCGGCGTCGAATACTTCGGCGACGGAGCGATGCGGCAGATCTCGCCGATCAGCCCGGCGATTCATCTTGGCGCCGACCGCGTGCTGGTGATCGGCGCCGGGCAGCTCGGCAATCCGGGCGCATTGCAAGGCGTGGACCCGAACGCATACCCGTCGCTGGCGCAGATCGCGGGCCATGCGCTGTCGTCGATCTTCCTCGACGCGCTGGCGACCGACATCGAGCGGCTGGAAAAGATCAACCAGATCGCGGCCGCGCTGACGCCGGCGCAGCAGCGGGCATTGAACCTGCGCCGGATCGAAACGCTGGTGATCGCGCCCAGCGAACGGCTCGACGGTATCGCCGCCCACTACTTGTCGGCGCTGCCGCGGCCGGTGCGCGCGTTGCTCGAGGTGCTCGGCGCACAACGCGGTAGCGGCGCCGGGCTGGCCAGCTATCTGCTGTTCGAGTCCGCGTATACGCGCGTGTTGATCGATCTCGGCTTCGCCGACACACTGGCGCGCGCCGATGCGGTACTCGCGTTCCTGACCGATGCGTGCGAACCCTCGCCCAGCCATGCGCCGCGGGTTGTGGTGGTTTAGTCGCGCCGCCCTGGTCGCGCTGGCCTGCGCCTTCGCGCCCGCCGACGCGCGGGAAGCGCCGCCGCTGCCCACGGTGCACGTGCGCGAGCTGCCGCCGGAGGCGCAGGCAACGCTGGCGCTGATCAAACGCGGCGGCCCGTTTCCTTATCGCAAGGATGGCAGCGTGTTCTTCAACCGGGAACGCAAGCTGCCGCCGAAGCCGCGTGGCTACTACACCGAATACACGGTGCCGACACCCGGCGCCCGCGACCGCGGCGCGCGGCGTATCGTTGCCGGCGGCGATCCGGCCACGAGCGGCGAGTACTACTACACCGATGACCACTACCAATCGTTTCGCCGGATCCGGGAGTGAGCCTTGGCGCGGATTCCGACCAGCCTTGCCGATCTGCCTTCCAATGCCGTGCGTCCGCTTGGCGCGTTGACGGCCGACACGCTGCGCAACTGGGCACAGGCCGCGCAGCACCATTTCGTGCTGGCGGTGCTGGCGGGCATCGCCGACCGGCGCGCACGCATCGCGGCGATCGGCCGCGCGTTCGACTTCCCGGCCTGGTTTGGCGCCAACCTGGATGCGCTGTACGACAGCCTGACCGACCTGCCCGACCGCGTGCCGGCCCCGGGCTATGTCGTCGTGCTCGAAGGCCTGGGCCAAAGCGCAAACCCGGACGACACCGAGGCGCTGCTCGACGTGTTTCGCGACGCGGCCGAGGAGTTCGCCAACCGCGGGCTGGCGCTGCGCGTGTTCTATCGCTGAAGCATCAGGCGTCCCTGACGCGCAGATCGCCGCGTGCCGCCTGTAACGCCGCGATCGCCGCGACCCCTGCGGTCTCGGTGCGCAGGATGCGCGGGCCGAAACGTGCGCGCCGATAGCCGCAGCGTTCGGCCGTTGCCAGCTCGGCGTCGGTGAAGTCGCCCTCCGGGCCGATCGCGATCGTGACCGAGTCCAACCGAGCCGGCAACGTCAGGTCGCTCGGCGCGCCCGGCGCGAGGATGAAGCAGTGTGCCGATTCGGATGTGCGCAGCGCTTCGTCCAGGGCGGGCAACCAGGTTACCGGCGGAATCCGATTGCGGCCGCACTGACAGCAGGCGGCTCGCGCGCGGTCGTTCCAGCGCGCCAGGCGCGCGGCCAGCCGTTGCGCCGCCAGCTTGACGATGGAACGCGTTGCGGGGGCGACGACGATTCTCGCCACGCCGAGCTCGGTGGCTTTCTCGACGATCCAGTCGAGCTTGTCCTGCGCCACCAGCGCCTGCACCAGCGTGATCGCCAGCGGCGATTCGCGTTCGACCGGATCGAAGGCTTCGACGACCGCGGCCTGGCGGCCGAGCAGCCGCGCCCGATACTCGCCGCCGCGTCCGTTGAACAACGTGACGTGGGCGTCGGCGCGCAGCCGCAGCACGTCGAACGCATGGTGTGCCAGGTCGGCGGGCAGGGCGATCTCGCCGCCGACGGCAAGGTCGGCGGCGACGAAAAAGCGCGCGACGGACACCGCCGGAGGCGCGCGTTCAGGCGGCGAGCTTGGCCGGCGCGCGGCTGTCTTCGGAAGTCAACTCGCGCACGAAGTTGGGCAGCGCGAACAGCGCCTGATGCACTTCAGGGTTGTAGTACTTCAACGCGCCGATCTTGCGCTCGCGCAGTCTCTGCGCCACCAGTTCGGGCGCGAGCTGGCGGGCGTTGACGGAGTCGCTCGCCACGCCGAGGCACCACAGCGAGCCGTACAGCGGGATGAACAGCGCCATCGGCGCCACGTGCTTGAACACCCGGCGCAGATTGCGCGCGTTCTTCTGTACGGTCGCGGCCTGGTACACCGGCGAGCCGAGGTGCATCGTCATCAACCCGCCCGGGTTCAGCACGCGCTGGCACAGGCGGAAGAACTCTTCCGAGTACAGGTGAAACGCCGGCGTGTCCGGATCGGTCAGGTCGAGGACGACGAGGTCGAACTTCTCCGTACAGTTCTTCACGTACTCGAAGCCGTCGCCGATCTTGATCTCGAGGCGCGGGTCGTCGAGCGCGCCGCGATGGATGGCGCCCAGATAGCGGCGCGCGACGTCGATCACCGCCGCGTCCAACTCCGCCATCACCACGCGTTTCACGCTCGGGTGCTTGAAGATCTCTTCGGACGACCCGCCGTCGCCGCCGCCGATCACCAGCACCGACTGCGGGTTCGGATGCGCCAGCAACGCCGGGTGCGTCATGCACTCGTGGTAGAAAAATTCCTCGCCTTCGGAGGTCATCAACCGGCCGTCGAGGCGGAACAGGCGACCGAACTGATGCGTGTCGTAGACCTCGACCCGCTGGTACGGAGACTGGATCGTCTCCAGCCGCGCTTTGGCGGTGTAACCGTAGCCGGCGTGCGCGTTCAGCCAGTCGAAGATCAACTCGTCCTGCTGCGTGGCCGCGGCCGGCACTGCAGCGGCTTGCGCCGCCGCCAGATCGCCGCGCGCAATGCGGTTGACGACCTGCTCGCGCGGGCGAAACGCCACCAGCAGCGCGTCGAACAGCTGCTGCGCCTTGCCGGTGTTGTCGGCCGTGAAGTTGCAGACGTAGACGTCCAGCGTCACGCCGCGCCGCTCGGGCCAGGTGTGGATCGCCAGATGCGACTCCGCCAGCAGCACGGTGCCGGTGATGCCGCCGGGTTGCCCGTTGTAGTCGGGAAACACGTGGTATTTCTCGTCGACGATCGTCAGCCCGGCGTCGAGCGTAGCGTCGCGGCAGAGCTTGGAAAGCGTCTCGAGATCGGTGAGTACAGTGGCGCTGCAACCGCAGTCGAACAGATCGCCAGTCAGGTGAAGTCCTTGCATCTTCGTCCCCCAGCAGGTCCGCCCAATCGACCTGAATCACGGCTATGAACCGCAACCCATCGGTTCGGGACCGACGCGCTGGTGCGCGGCGCGCCGGTCATTGCCGCCCGGTCAGTGACCGGCACGGCGTCGATTGGATCTGGCGGGGGATTCGATGCCAGCGATCTGGCTGCCCGTTGCTTCCTGTTTTCCGAACCGAAAATTTGAGGCGCGGATGCTAATCGAAATCGCCGCACTTTGAAAGAGCGAATCGCGTTTTCGCGGCTCGAGACCGCGCTCCAAGGTGCCACGCGTCACGCAATCGGCCCCCAGCACGCACGGCATGCGAGCGCGGCGCGGCGGCGCAGCGGGGTTGATGAGCGGGGTTGATAAACTGCGCGACCCTCCCGCAACGCCTACCCTGCTCCGCTACCGTTGCCCATGCCCGCTGCATCGCCAGCTCCGGATCAGTCGAAACTTGTGCGCGACATGGCCAACGCCATCCGCGCGCTGGCGATGGACGCCGTGCAAAAGGCCAATTCCGGCCACCCCGGCATGCCGATGGGAATGGCGGAGATTGCGGTCGCGCTGTGGACGCGCCACTTGCGGCACAACCCGGCCAATCCGCGCTGGCCGAATCGCGACCGCTTCGTGCTGTCGAACGGGCACGGCTCGATGCTGCAGTACGCGGCTCTGCACTTGAGCGGCTACGACCTGTCGCTGGAGGAACTGGCGCGCTTTCGCCAACTGCACAGCAAGACGCCGGGACACCCCGAGTTCGGGCTGACGCCGGGCGTGGAAACGACCACCGGACCGCTGGGTCAGGGCTTCGCCAACGCGGTCGGCATGGCGCTGGCGGAAAAGCTGCTCGCCGCCGAGTTCAACCGGCCGGACTTTCCGATCGTCGATCACCGCACCTACGTCTTTCTGGGCGACGGTTGCCTGATGGAAGGCATCTCGCACGAGGCGGCGTCGCTCGCCGGCACGTGGCAGCTGAACAAGCTGATCGCGATCTACGACGACAACGGCATCTCGATCGACGGCGAGGTCGAGCATTGGTTTACCGACGACACACCGGCGCGCTTCCGCGCCTACCACTGGAACGTGATCGGGCCGATCGACGGCCACGACATCGAGGCCGTGCATGCAGCGCTGGTCGAGGCGCGCAACGCCGACACGCGGCCGACGCTGATCATCGCCAAGACGGTGATCGGCAAAGGTGCGCCCACCCGCGCAGGCACCGAGAAGGCGCACGGCGAGCCGCTCGGCGAAGCCGAGGTCGCGGCGACGCGCGCCGCGATCGACTGGCCGCATCCGCCGTTTCACGTGCCGGCCCACGTGTACGCCGCCTGGGATGCACGCGCCCGCGGCGCGGCGGCCGAAGACGAGTGGCGGCGACTGTTCGCCCGCTACGCCGAGCGCTATCCGCGCGAGGCGGCGGAGTTCGAACGGCGGCAAAGCGGCGCGCTGCCCGCGCACTTCGAAGAAGCGGTGCAAGCGGCGCTGCGGGCGGCGGCGGAAAAGCGCGAAGCGGTCGCCACGCGCAAGGCGTCGCAGCTCGCGCTCGAGGTGCTGGCCGAGGCGGCGCCGGAAATGATCGGCGGCTCGGCCGATCTGACCGGCAGCAATCTGACGAAGTGGAGCCGTGCGCAGCCGCTGCGCACGAACGGGTTCTTCCAGCCCGGCCGCCACATCAATTACGGGGTGCGCGAGTTCGGCGCGTTCGCGATCGCCAACGGGCTGGCGCTGCACGGCGGCTGGGCGCCGTTCGTCGGCACCTTCCTCGTTTTCTCCGACTACGGGCGCAACGCGGTGCGCATGGCCGCGCTGATGAAGCAGCGCGTGATCTTCGTCTTCACGCACGACTCGATCGGGCTGGGCGAAGACGGCCCCACGCATCAAGCGGTCGAACACGCCGCCAGTTTGCGGCTGATGCCGAACATGGACGTCTGGCGGCCGTGCGATACGGTCGAGACGCTCGTTGCCTGGAGCTGCGCGCTCGAGCGGCGCGACGGGCCGACCAGCCTGCTGCTGTCGCGCCAAGCGGTGCCGTACGTGGCCGGCGCGCGCGATGCCGCCGACATCCGCCGCGGCGGCTACGTCTTCAGCGAAGCGGCCGGCCCGGCGCGCGCGGTGATCATCGCCACCGGGTCCGAAGTGCCGCTCGCCGTGCAGGCGCAGCAGCAGCTCGCGGCCGAGGGCATCGCGGTGCGCGTCGTGTCCATGCCGTCGACGACCGTATTCGATCGCCAGGACGCCGGCTACCGCGCGCGCGTGCTGCCGGAAGGGCTGCCGCGCATCGCGATCGAGGCGGGCGTGACCGACTTCTGGTGGAAATACGTGCGCGGCGACGGCGCGGTGCTCGGCGTCGATCGATTCGGTGAATCGGCTCCGGCCGCGGCGGTGTTCAAGCATTTCGGGTTGACTGCGGAAAATCTCGCGGCCACCGTGCGACAGGTTCTCGATCGAAGGAGCGTCGGCAAATGACTATCAAGGTAGCGATCAACGGCTACGGCCGCATCGGCCGCAACGTGCTGCGCGCGTTCTACGAAGGCGGCAAGCGCCACGACATCCAGATCGTGGCGATCAACGACCTGGGCGATCCGAAAACCAACGCGCATCTGACCAAGTACGACACCGCGCACGGCAAGTTTCCCGGTACGGTGGCGGTGGACGGCGATTCGATGGTGGTCAACGGCGACCGCATCAAGGTGCTGGCGCAGCGCAATCCGGCCGAACTGCCGTGGGGCACGCTGGGCGTGGACGTGGTGCTGGAGTGCACCGGGCTGTTCACCTCGAAGGAGAAAGCTTCGGCGCACCTGAAAGGCGGTGCGAAGAAGGTGATCATCTCCGCCCCGGGCGGCAAGGACGTCGACGCGACGATCGTCTACGGCGTCAACCACGACACACTGCGGGCGAGCCATACGGTCATCTCGAACGCCAGTTGCACGACCAATTGCCTGGCACCAATGGTCAAGCCGCTGCACGAAAAGTTGGGCGTCGTCACCGGTCTGATGACCACCGTGCACTCGTTCACCAACGACCAGGTGCTGACCGACGTCTATCACGAGGATCTGCGCCGCGCGCGCGCCGCCGGGCACAACATGATCCCGACCAAGACCGGCGCGGCGGCCGCGGTCGGCCTCGTGCTGCCGGAGCTGAACGGCAAGCTCGACGGCTTCGCGATCCGCGTGCCGACGATCAACGTCTCGATCGTCGACCTGTCGTTCATCGCCGCGCGCGATACGACCGTGGACGAAGTGAACGGCATCATGAAAGCGGCCGCCGAGGGCGAGCTGAAAGGCATCCTCGGTTACAACAGCGAGCCGCTCGTGTCCAGCGACTTCAACCACGACCCGCGCTCCAGCATCTTCGACGCGACGCTGACGAAGGTGTCCGGGCGGCTGGTCAAGGTCTCGAGCTGGTACGACAACGAGTGGGGGTTCAGCAACCGGATGCTGGATGTCACGGTGGCGTGGATGAGCGCGAAGTGATGCCGCGACGTCCGCGCCCAACAGTGCGTTTCGCCACCTACGGATTAGCACGCAGCGGCAGCTGCGGCCCTCGGCACCCACCAGCGCACCGTCTAAACTGACCGCAGGCGAACTGACCGCAGGCGGCAGGGCATCCTCGCGCTGATGCAGTTAATTGCATGCGCTAGCTGCGCCGCGAATCCGACGGTTGACGTGCGGGTGATCATTAAGGCCTCAAATGGCGCTGTGCTGCGCGACCTGGCGCGGTTCGCCCAGTAGGTCAACGCGCGAGAAGGGCTCCTCGTTTCTGTCGGAGAAGCGAGCGCGGACGATGCGGCATCGCTGTCGATCCGCTGCGCCGCAGCCAGTGGCGGCTGCGAGCGAGCGGCCGCAGCACTGAAGTCCTCGGGCTTGTTCAGGTCGGTCGAGCTAGACTGCAAGGACAATCGCCAATGAAGCGGGCACAGCAGGGCGGACCGTCTAGAGCGAGGAGACGAGAGTCATGAACGGTTGGCAACGAAAGTTGCTCGGAGTCGTTGCGATGCTCGCGGTCGCCGGCTCGGCAAGCGCGCAGCATGGCGTCAAACGCTTGCCAAAAGACGCGCCAACCGATCGGATCATCGTCAAGCTGCGCTCAGGTGCCGCGCTGACGACGGTCCCCGTCGATGCGCGTGCACGGATTGCCGGTATCGGGCAGCGCGCCGGCATGCGCGTCGAGTTGGTGCGCAGCATTTCCGAACGTCTTCACGCGATTCGCATCGAACATTCCCTAGCCGGAGCCGAGATGAAGGCGCGTCTCGCGCGGCTGGCCGCCGATCCGGACGTCGAGTATGCGGAACCGGACCGGCGTCAGTTTCCCCTTGCCGTGCCAAACGACCCTTTGTACTCGCGCGCTCCACAGACCGGCCAGTGGTACCTGACGAACCCAGACGCGAATTTCCCGGCCGCGATCGGCGCCGAGCGCGCGTGGGATTTGACGACGGGAAGTACTAATGTGGTCGTCGCTGTGCTTGACACAGGCGTCCTGTTCAACCACCCGGATCTCGGTACGGTGGCTAGCGGCGGCAAGTTGTTGCCCGGCTACGACTTTATCGGCGCCGACCCAAATGGCAGCTTCGCGACAGCCAATGATGGCGACGGCCGCGATGCCGACCCGTCCGATCCAGGCGACTGGGTCAACAACGCCGACCTGCAGAACCCGATTTTCAGCAGCTGCGAAGTCGCGGACAGCTCCTGGCACGGAACGCATATCGCCGGCATCGTCGGCGCGCGGACCAACAACGGCCTCGGCGTCGCCGGCATCGGCTGGACAACGCGCGTCTTGCCGGTACGCGTGCTTGGCAAGTGCGCCGGTTACACCAGCGACATCGTCGCTGCCATGCGTTGGTCGGTCGGCTTGAGCGTTCCCGGTGTTCCAAGCCTCCCGCTCAACCAACAAGCGTGGGTGATCAATCTAAGCCTTGGGTCACCCGACCCGTGCTCTTCCACTTATCGCGACGTCATCGACGAAGTGAGCGCACAAGGCGTGCTTGTGGTTGCTGCCGCGGGCAACGAGGGCGGGGCCGTGACGGAACCGGCGAACTGCCCCGGTGTCGTCGCCGTCGCCGCTCTGCGCCACGTGGGCACAAAGGTCGGCTTCAGCAGCTTCGGCGCCGAAGTGACGGTCGGTGCTCCGGGCGGTAATTGCGTCGACACGACCGGCGCGACTTGTCTCTATCCAATCGTCGCGACCGACAACAACGGCACGACCGTGCCGCAGCCGGGCAGCGGCATGATCTACGGCGGCAAACTCGGAACAAGTTTCGCGGCGCCGATTGTTGCCGGAGTGGCCGCCCTGATGTGGAGCCGCAATCCTTTCATGACGGCCGAGCAGCTGCGAGTGCGATTGCAGCGATCGGCGCGTCCTTTCCCGACCGACCCGACGATTTTGAGCTGCGCCGACCCTATGTTCGTTCCGGATCCGCAGGGTAACTACCCAAACGGAGGTAACTGCAACTGCACGACGACGACCTGTGGCGCGGGCATGCTTGACGCGTACCGTGCTGTTTTCTCGGCGGCGAACGCGTTGGCGGTCGCGCCGTCAGCGGTCAGCGGGGTGGCAGGACAGGCAATCGCGCTGGATGGGTCGCGCAGCCTGCCGTCGCCGGCGGGTACTGCACTGTCCTATCGATGGACGATCCTCTCCGGAACGGGAGCGACGCTCACAAACGCTGATGCGGCGGTTGCGTCGTTCGCCGCGCCCGGCGGCACGTATGTCGTACAGCTGGAGGTCACTGACAACGCGCCTGTCGCGACGATTGACCGCACCACTATCACCGTCACCGTAACTGCGCCGCCACCGCCTCCGAGCGGCGGTGGCGGCGGCGGTGCCGTCGCGCTCGCCCCGCT
>DATLZG010000295.1:0-3603 GCA_035574095.1 Burkholderiaceae bacterium
CGCGGAGACACTCTTGCCGGAGCCGGATTCGCCGACCAGCGCGACCGTGCTGTTTTCCGGTATGTCGAAGCTCACGCCGCGCACCGCCTCGACGATGTGCGATTTGCCGAGCCGAAACGAGACGCGCAGATCGCGCACGGAGACGAGCGGGGTCATCGTAGGGAGACTTCGAAGAGTGGGAGCGCAGCGGCGCGCGCGGCGAGAGGGAAAAAGTGCGAGCCAACGAGCGCCCGCGATCCGTCGCGCGCGACGCTCGGCAAGACAGGTGCCGCTTGTCCTCGCATCGAGCTAGCGCAGCTTCGGATCGAGCGCGTCGCGCAGCGCGTCGGTCAGCAACGAGAACGCGGTCACGAACACGGCCATGAAGAGGGTCGCCGCCACCAGTTGCCACCAGTAGCCGAGCACCAGTTCGGACTGCGCCTCCGCCAACATCGTGCCCCACGACACTTGATCGACCGGCACGCCGAGGCCTAGAAACGACAGGATCACCTCGGCCTTGATGAAGCCGACCACCAGCAGCGACATGCGCACCAGGATCACATGGCTGACGTTCGGCAGGATGTGCACGAACATGCGCTGCGTGTGCGACACGCCGATCGCCTCGGCCGCGCGCACGTACTCGCGCGTGCAGTGCTTCAGATACTCGGCGCGCACCTGCCGGTACATGCCGGTCCAGCCGGTCAGCCCCAAGATCAGCACGACGGTGCCGATGCCGCGGCCGAGAACCGCGGCGAAGGCGAAGATCAGCAGGATGTCCGGAATCGAGGTGAAGACGTTGTAGACCCACTCGAGAAAATCGCCCAGCTTGCGGCCTACGTAGCCGGCCAGGGCGCCGAGCACGGTGCCGATCAGCGTCGCCACCACGGCCGCGAACACGCCGACGAAGATCGAGATCTCCGCGCCCTTGATCGCCTTGGCAAGCACGTCGCGGCCGAGGCGGTCGCCGCCGAACGGCAGCGTGGCCGCCCGCACCGGCTCCTCGATCTTGATCTTGGCGGCGCGCTCGGCCCACTCCTGGTATTTCGGCGCCAGCGGGTCGATGTCCGACAGATCGACCGGCTTGGCGTCCTTCGGCACCAATTGCGCCAACGGATCGATGCCGGCCGCTTCCTCGCGCGGACCGACGAAGGTCGGCGGCGCGTTCGGCACGCCGACTTCGCGCTGCCAGTCGCGCGCCACCAGACCCAAGGCGGAGGCCGTGATCAACAGCAGGAACGCGATCACGATCGCCAGCGACACCATGCCCACGCGGTCCTGCCGCAGCCGCCGCCAGGCGGTCAGCCACACGCCGGCGGAGCGCTCGACTTGCGGCGCCGCCGTCGCTGCGTTCGAGACGGTCGCCGCGCTCATTTGAGCACCACGCGCGGATCGACCAGCCGATACAGCACATCGGCGGTCAGGTTGATGATCATCGTCAGCGCGGCCAGATAGACGGTCACCGCCTGGATCACCGGATAGTCGCTGCGGTTCACCGCCAGCAATACCTCGCGGCCCAGCCCGGGGATCGAGAAAAAGGTCTCGATCAAGAACGACCCGACGAAGATGCCGGGCAGTTGTACCGAGACGTTGGCGAATACCGGGATCAGGGCGTTGCGCAGCACATGCTTGAACAGCACGCGGTTCTCCGGCACGCCTTTGGCGCGCGCGGTGCGCACGTAATCCTGGTTCAGCTCATCCAGGAAGAAGCTGCGATACAGCCGCGTCTGCGGGGCCAGCCCGACGAACACCGCCAGCAGCACCGGCAGCACCGCGTACGTCGTCAGGTTCGTCCACAGGCTGTCGCTCCAGCCCTGCACCGGAAACCAGCCCAGATAGAAGCCGAACAGCCACTGGCCGACGATGATGTAGACCAGAAACGAGATCGACAGCATCACGGTCGTGATGATCATGATCAGGCGATCGGTGAGCGAGCCGCGCACGTACGCGACCGCCATCGCCGCCGCCACGCCGAGCACCACGTCCAGGATCAGGATCGGGATCATCACGGTCAGCGTGGCCGGCAGCCGGGTGGCGAAGATGTTGGACACCGCTTCGCTGGTCGCCCACGAGTTGCCCCAGTTGAACGTGAAGATCGACTTCACGAAGATCCATAGCTGCACGTACCACGGGTCGTTCAGCCCGAGCTGCTGGCGGATCGCCTGGATCTGCTCCGGGGTCGCGAGCAGGCCGCCGAGGATCTCGGCCGGATCGCCGCCGAAGAACTTGAACAGGAAGAACACGAACAGGATGACGCCCGCCAAGGTCGGGATCATCTGCCATAGCCTGCGTAAGATATAAGCGGCCACGCCGACGCTGCGCCTTTCGTTCCATGTCTATGCGCCGTGCCCGGCGCGAAAGGCGGCCATTATGCCGATGCAAAGGCCGCTTTCAAGGAAAGCCGCACAACGCCCGCCGAGCGATGCAGCAGACCGACCACACGAGACGCGATTTCACCCGGGCGATGCTGGCCGCGACGTTGGCGCCGCCGTTCGCCGCCCGCGCGCAGGACGGTGCCGCCGGCGAGAAAGTGCTGCGCTACGCGTTTCGCGTCGCCGAGACCGGCTTCGATCCGGCGCAGGTCAACGATCTGTATTCGAGCACTGTCATCGCCAACATCTTCGACGCCCCGCTGCGGTACGACTTCCTGGCGCGTCCCGCGAAGATCGTGCCCAACACCGCGGCCGAGTTGCCGGAGATTTCGGCCGACTACACGACGCTGACGTTTCGCATCCGGCCCGGCATCCACTTTCAGGGCCACCCCGCGTTCAAGGGCCGTCCGCGCGAACTGACGGCGGCCGACTACGTGTATTCGATCAAGCGCTTCTACGATCCGCGGTTGAAGAGCCCGCGCCTGTATCTGCTTGCCAACGCGCGCGTGCTGGGCATGGATGCGGTGCGCGAGGCGGCGTTGAAAAACGGCCGCTTCGATTACGACCGCGAGGTCGAAGGGCTGCGCGCGCTGGACCGCTACACGTTCCAGGTACGGCTGGGCGAACCGTCGCCGCGCTTCTATCAGTACTTCGCCGACAACTCGTTCCTGGGCGCGGTGGCGCGCGAGGTGGTGGAAAGCTACGACGAGAAGCAGATCATGGCGCACCCGGTCGGCACCGGGCCCTTCATGCTGGCGCAGTGGAAGCGCTCGTCGCGTATCGTGCTGGCGCGCAATCCGAACTTCCGCGACGAGCGCTATGCGGAAACGGCCGACGACGCCGAAGGACAGGCGATCGCGCAACGCCTGGCCGGCCGCAAACTGCCGATGATCGATCGGGTCGAGATTTACATCGTCGAGGAGAACCAGCCGCGCTGGCTGGCGTTCCTGAACCGCGAGCACGACCTGGTGGACGAATTGCCGTACGACCTCGCGGACCTGGTAATCCCGAACAACCAGCTCGCGCCGGGCTTGGCCAAGCGCGGCATCCGCATCGATCGCGCGCCGCGCGCCAGCGTCGATTTGGCGCTGTTCAACATGGAGCACCCGGTCGTCGGCGGCTATGCGCCGGAGAAGGTGGCGCTGCGGCGCGCGATCGCGCTCGCCTACGACGTGCACGAGGAAATCCGCCTGGTGCGCAAAGGGCAGTCGATTCCGGCGAACTCGCCGGTGGCGCCGCTGGTGACCGGCTTCGA
>DATLZG010000296.1:0-8110 GCA_035574095.1 Burkholderiaceae bacterium
GGCGAGCCGCTCGAGCGCGTGTTCCACCTCGTCGATGGCGCCGGCGCGGAGCCGGTCGCGGCCGCCGTCGCGGGGATGCTGGCGGAAGGCGAGGCGGCGTCGATCCGCGACGCGCACCTGGAGCGCAGCGACGGTTCGCGGGTGCCGGTGGACGCCTCGCTGGCGCCGATCCGCGATGGCGGCGGCAAGGTGCTCGGCGTCGTCGCGGCGTTCCGCGACGTAAGCCAGGAGCGCGAACTGGCTGCGCGCCTGAAGTACCAGGCCGTGCACGACGCGCTGACCGGGCTCGTCAACCGGCGCGAGTTCGAGGACCGCGTGCGCGCGGCACTCGCGGAAGTTGCGGTCGATGCGCGCCAATTCACTGTCTTGTACATCGACCTCGATCAATTCAAGGTCGTCAACGACACCTGCGGCCATCCGGCCGGCGACCAGCTGATCTGCCAAGTCGCCGAGCTGATGGCGAGTTCGCTGCGCGCGGGCGACACGCTGGCGCGCCTCGGCGGCGACGAGTTCGGTGTACTGCTGGCGGACTGCCCGCTGGCCTCCGCGTTGGCGGTGGCGGAGAAGCTGCGCGCGCGCATCGGCGCCATGCGCTTTGCTTGGCGCGACCGCACGTTCGTGATCGGCGCCAGCATCGGCGCGGTGACGCTCGACGCGACGATGCGCAGCGGGGCGGACGTGCTGGCCGCCGCCGACAGCGCCTGCTATCTCGCCAAGGAGGGCGGCCGCAATCGCGTCAAGGTGTACCAGCCCGACGACCAGCAGTTGCGAACCCGCTCGGGCGAGATGGAATGGGTCGCCAAGCTCGCCGCCGCGCTGGAGGAGAACCGCTTCGAGCTGTACGCACAGGAAATCCGGCCGGTGGGCGACGGCCCGAGCGAACCGCGCTTCGAGGTATTGGTGCGACTGGTCAACGAAAGCGAGGACCTGATCGCGCCGATGGCGTTCATCCCCGCCGCCGAGCGCTACGGCCTGATGCCGCGCATCGACCGCTGGGTGATCGAGCACGCGATCGCGGAGCTCGCGCTGCGCCGGCGCGACGGCATGCCGCTGCCGGTGCTGGTCGTCAATCTGTCGGGCGCGTCGATCGTCGATCCCGGGCTGCCGGCGCTGGTGGGTGAGCGGCTCCAAGCCGCCGGCGTGCCGGCCGACCGGCTGTGCTTCGAACTGACCGAGACGGCGACCGTGACCCACCTGCCCGCGGCCGCGCGGTTGATGCGCGAGCTCAAGCATCTCGGCTGCTCGCTCGGACTGGACGATTTCGGCAGCGGCATGTCCTCGTTCGGCTATCTGCGCAACCTGCCGGTGGACTTCATCAAGATCGACGGCCACTTCGTCACCAACATGCACAACGATCCGATCGACCGTGCGATGGTGGCGGCGATTCACTCCGTCGGCCACGTGATGGGCTTGCGCACGATCGCGGAGTGGGTCGAGCACGAGGCGACGCTGGCGGAGCTGGCGGCGATCGGCGTCGATTTCGCGCAGGGCTACGCGATCGCCCGCCCGCAGCCGCTGGCGGCCGTGCTGAAGAAGCTCGGCCAGGGGACGGCGGATCGGCCGCCGATTCGGCTCGTGCTGAGCAAGCGCTGACGCCGCGAATCAGCCGGGAGCCGAGGCCGCCGCCGGGTCGGCCGCCACCCAATCCCGCACGCGTTGCGCCACCCACGGCCCGTCGTCCAGCGGCAGATCGTGACCGGCGCTCGGATGTTCGGCGTACCGGGCGCGCCACGCCAGTGCGAGCGCGCGCGAGCAGCGCACGTCCACCAGGCGATCGGCAGCGCTGGCCAGTACGAGGACGGGGCAGGCCGGCGGCGCCGGCGGCGCGCGAAAGCGCGCGGCGGCGATCAGTTGCCTGACCGCGTTCGCACGCGCGACCGGGCTGTCCCGCCGGTACGCGATCCAGGCCGGCAGCACGGCCGCCGTCGGTACGCCGTTGCCATCGACACCGCGGCTGGTGAGCCGCAACACGGCGCGTTCGGTCATCGCCTCATCGCCGCCGCACAGCGCACGCAGCGCCAGCGGGTACGCGGTCGGCCGCAGCCGGCGATAAAAGGGGCAGAACGGCCGTACGCTGGTGTTGATCAGCACGCAGCCGGCGACCTCATGCGGGTGCTGCTGCGCCCAGGCGACCGCGGCCATCGCTCCCAGCGATAGGCCGAGCAGATAAGTTCGCGTACCGGGCGGCAGCGCGGCCTGCGCGCGGCAAGACGCCGCCAACGCCGGCACCTCGAGCGGGCTGCGCAAGTCGCGCCGCCGTCCGTTGCCGGGAAGATCAGGGGTCAAGACGCGCGCGCCGGGCAGCGTCGCCTCGAACGTGGCAATGAAATCACCCCAGTGGCGGCTTTCTCGGGTCAGCCCGCGCAGAAAGACCCACGTGCTCATGCTCTCGTCGCCGTCGGCGCCTCATACCAGAGGGTCAGCGCCTGCCGGTGCTGGGCCGTGCGGTGCGCTCCCTGCGGCAGCCAGGCCGCGTGGCTGTACGCAGCACGGGAGATGAAATCGAGCAGCACGACATGCCGCCGCAACACGCGCTGCTGGCGGTGTTCGATCAGCGGGTTAAAGATGCCGGCGCGCGAAAAGAGCTGCCGCGGGTTATTCTTCACCCACAGCCACGATCCCATCTCCAGCGTCAGCGGCAGAAAGACGCGCCGCGCATCGGCGCCGGCGCGCAGGTACAGCCAGTCCCACAGATCGCCGTGCGCCAGGTAGTGACGGCTCTGCGGCTCGAACAGGTAAGGGTGGTGCGGATGCGCATCGTCGTACAGCCGCTTCAGCGCGTGCACCTCGGCGAGGTGCGCGATCGGCCGCGCGGTATGGGCGAACGGAAACCAGATGCGGTCGGCCAGCCCGAAGCCCGAATGGCAGTCGACCGCGATCGCGAACGCGTGCGGCAGCAACTCCTCCTCGACCACGCGCACCAGCGCCGCCGCCTCAGGTTCGAGCGGCGCGCCGGCGGCACCGCGGTACCACGGCAGCGCGGCGCTGATGCGATGGCCGCCGACGAGAAACGGCACCCGGCCTTCGGCCTGCAGCGGCGCGTTGCGCATCAGATCCACGCCGCGCGGGTTGGCGCGCGTGCCGCGCCACATCCCGCCCGGGTTGACCAGCGGCATGAACACTAGGCGCATCGCCTCGAGCTGACGCTCGAGCAGCGCATCCCACGCCAGCCGGGCCACCACGTGCTGCAGATAGGCCAACACGACGTCGGTGCCAATGCGCTCCAGCCCATGCACGCCGCCGAAGAAGCCCACCGCAGGCGCCGCCGCGGAGGCGTTGCCGAAGGCGACCGCGAGCAACGGGAATCGGCGCCCTGCGCCGGCTTCGACGTCTCCCAGAACACGCACCTCGGCGTGACTGCCGGCGCGCTCGATCAGCGCCCGCAGATGCGCCAGCGGCGGCAGCGGCACCGCGTCCGATAGGGCGGCGGCCGCGTCATCGCGGCGGGAAAAGGGCGCGCTCATGAAATCCCAGAGGTTGGCGCCGGCCGCGGCGGCGACACGCGCGGGTCATCGTGCGCCGCTAACGTGCAGCGCGTAACGCATGCGGAGACGAGCGATGGTCTGGTCGTGGCGGCGGGCAACTGCGGTGGCGGGCGCCTGGTTGTCGGGCTTGGTCGAAGTGCTGGCGCTGGCGCGGTCGCGCTGGTCGGATCGGTTGCAGCGCGGCTCCTGAGTGGCGCGCGGCCTCAGCCGGCGACGGCGGCCGCCTGCTCGGCCAGCAGATCGAAGTGGCGCGCATAGCGCGGCTGCAAGCGGTCCAGCGCCAGCCACATCAGGAAGTCCGCCGTGTTGAAGTCTGGGTCCCAGGCCGGCTCGCCGCACACGCGCGCCCCGACCCGCAGATAGCCTTTGATCAGCGGCGGCACCACGGCGGTGGCGGCGGGTGCGATGCGGTCGTGCGGGAAGGCGACGCGCGGAAACACGCGCAGCTCCGGGTCGGTGTAAAACGGCAGCAGTTCGCTGCGCAGGCGCGCCGCCTGGTGGCCGCCGTCGGCGAGGGTCGCGCTGGCGCAGCCGATCAGATGCCGGTAGCCGCCGCGCCTCATGTACTGGGCCAGTCCGGCCCACAGCAACAGGATCGTGCCGCCGCTGCGGTAGTCGCGGTGCACGCAGGAGCGGCCGACCTCGATCGCGCTGTCGCGCAGATGCGCCAGCCGCGACAGATCGAACTCGCCGTCCGCATACAGCCGCCCCAGTTCGCGCGCGCGTTCCGGCGGCAGAATGCGATAGGTGCCGACCGCGCGCAGCGTAGCGGCGTCGCGCACGATCAGGTGATCGCACCAGGGGTCGAACTCGTCGCCGTCCAGGCCGCTGGCGCGCGTGGCCACCGCCGCCCCCATTTCCTCGACGAACACCTTGTAGCGCAGTCGCTGCGCCTGCTCGACGTCGGCGGCCGTTCGCGCCAGCGTCAGCAGCAGGCGCGGTTCCGCCCCCGCCGCTGCGCCGGCAACGCGCTCGAGTCTCTCCATGCTTCACCTGGCTCGGAATCGGAAACCGGTGCGACGTTATGAAAGTCGCATTGCCGACCGATGACCGGACCGTGAAGCGCAGATGACGGACGGTGCGCGGCGCGGACCGCGCTCAGAGGATGACTTGCGCGCCGATCTCGATCACGCGCCCGGGCGGGATGCGGAAGAAGTCGGAGGCCGGCTGCGCATTGCGCTGCAGCCACGCGAACAGCCGCTTGCGCCACGGCGCCATGCCGCCGGCGCGGCCGACCAGCACGGTTTCGCGCGACAGAAAGAACGACGTGCGCTCGACGTCGAGCTCGAATCCGTGGTGCTCGCGCAGCAGCCGCGCGATGTCGGCGATGTCGTACGAATCCTGGAAACCGCGCCGCACGACGACTTGATGGCAGCCATGTCCGAGGTCGGTGACGCGCGCAGCGAGCGCGGGCGCGACGTACGGCTCCCGCTCCGACACCGCGGACAGCAGGATCACCCGTTCATGCAGCACCCGATTGTGTTTGAGGTTGTGCAGCAACGCGTGCGGCACCACTTGGCTATCGGCGCTCAGGAATACCGCCGTGCCTTCGATCCGCGGCGGCGGATCGGCCGCCAGACTGCGCAGAAACTGCGCCGGCGCCAGCCCGGAGTGTTCCCGCTCGCGGTCGAGCAGCTCGCGGCCGCGCGTCCAGGTATCGAAGATCACGAACAGCACGGCCGCGAGGGCGAGCGGAAACCAGCCGCCGTGCGCGATCTTCATGCCGTTGGCGGCGACGAACGCCGCCTCCAGCGCCGCCAGTGGAACGAACACCGCGGCCAGACGCGCCGGCGACCAGTCCCAGCGCCGGTGTGCGACAGCCGCCACGCCCAGCGTGGTGACCACCATGGTCAGCACGACCGCGATGCCGTAGGCGGCTGCCAGATTCGAAGACGAGCCGAACGCCAGCACCAGCGCGACGACGGCGGCCAGCAGCAGCCAGTTCGCCAGCGGCACGTAGATCTGGCCGAACTCCTGCTTCGACGTGTACTCGATCGTCGTGCGCGGCAGCAGGCCGAGCTTGATCGCCTGGCTGGTGATGGAGTACGCGCCGGAGATCACCGCCTGCGAGGCGATCACGGTCGCCGCCGTGGCCAGCACGACCAGCGGCAACTGCAGCCAGGCCGGCGCCAGCAGGAAAAACGGGTTGGCGGCCGCCTGCGGATCGCCGAGCACCAGGCTGCCTTGCCCGAAGTAGTTCAGCACCAGGCAAGGCATCACCAGCCAGAACCAGGCGACCCGGATCGGGCGCGCGCCGAAGTGCCCCATGTCCGCGTACAGCGCCTCGCTGCCGGTGACGGCGAGAAAAACCGCCGCCATCACCGCCAGCGTCTTGCCCGGTGCGTGCCATGCGAAGTCGATCGCGTACAGCGGGTCGAGCGCGGCGAGCACCGACGGGTGCTCGGCGATGCGCACCGCGCCCAGCGCGCCGAGCACGGCGAACCACGCCAGCATCACCGGCCCGAACACCCGCCCGATGCGCTCGGTGCCGCGGCGCTGGACCGCGAACAGCGCGATCAGGATCGTCACGGTCAGCGGCACCACCAGCGGCGCCAGCTGCGGGGCGACCACCTGCAGTCCTTCGACGGCCGACAGCACGGAAATCGCCGGCGTGATCACGCTGTCGCCGTAGAACATCGCCGCGCCGAGCAGCCCGACCGCGATCGCCGCTCCGCGCCAGCGCCCGGCCACCGGCATCTGGCGCAGCACCAGCGCCAGCAGCGCCAGGATGCCGCCTTCGCCGTGGTTGTCGGCGCGCATCACCAGCAGCACGTACTTCAGCGACACGATCAGCGTGATCGTCCAGAAGATCATCGACAGCAGGCCGATCACCGCACCCGGTGCGACCGCGGCGCCGTGCGCGCCGACACTCTCCTTGAACGCGTACAGCGGGCTGGTGCCGATGTCGCCGTAGACCACGCCCAGCGCGGCCAGCAGCAGCCCCGGCGCGGTCTTCTCGGAATCCTCGCGCATGCGGAGCGGGCGCTCAGAGGCGGCGCGACGACCGGCCGCGCGGCCTGCGCGCCGCTGGCGATGCCGTGCTCACGGTCGGTCAGATTTCGAGGTTGTCGATCAGGCGCGTGGTGCCGAGGCGGGCGGCGGCGAGCACCACCAGCGGCTCGCCGGCTTCGACTTCGGCGGCGGTGGGCGGCTTCAGGTCGCGCTGACGGCGTACCGACACGTAGTCCACCGTCCACCCGGCGCCGGTCAGTTCCGCGATCGCGTCGGTTTCCAGGCGCGCCAGATCGCGGTTGCCGGCGCGCAGACGGTCGCGCACGTCGTTCAGCACGCGGAACAGGCGCGGCGCCTCCTTGCGTTCCTGCGCGTTCAGATAGCGGTTGCGCGACGACAGCGCCAGCCCGTCGACGTCGCGCACCGTCTCGTGCGGCAGGATCTCGATCGGCAGCGAGAACTGCCGGCACATGTTGCGCACGATCATCAACTGCTGATAGTCCTTCTTGCCGAACACCGCGACGCGCGGCTGCACGCAGGCGAACAGCTTCAGCACGACGGTGGTGACGCCGACGAAGAAGCCGGGGCGGAATTCGCCCTCGAGGATGTCGCCCAGATCGTGCGGCGGCGCGACGCGGAACTGCTGCGGCTCCGGGTACATCTCGGACTCGTGCGGGGCGAACAGCACGTACACCTTGTTCTGCGCCTGCAGCTTTTCGATGTCCTCGGCCAGCGTGCGCGGGTACTTGTCGAAGTCCTCGTTGGGGCCGAACTGCAAACGGTTGACGAAGATCGACGCCACCACCGGGTCGCCGTGCCTGTGCGCCATCGCCATCAGCGCCAGGTGCGCGTCGTGCAGATTGCCCATCGTCGGCACGAAGGCGACGCGCAACTGCCCGCGCAACTGATCGCGCAGTTCCTGGATCGTGTGGACGACTTTCATCGGTTGGCTCCGTCGGGGCCGGGCGGCGGAAAAATGGCGGCGGATTGTAGGGGAGTCGGGGGCGCCGAGCCGGGCAGCGGGCGGTGCCGCGGTCGCGTCCGCCTGCCCCCGGCTCAGTAGCTGTGCTCGGGGCCGGGGAAGCTGCGATCCTTGACCGCGGCGACGTACGCTTCGACGGCGGCGCGGATGCTGGCGGCGCCGGCCATGAAGTTGCGCACGAAGCGCGGGCGGCGCCCGGGGTAGACGTCCAGCATGTCGTGCAGCACCAGCACCTGGCCCGAGGTCTGGTTGCCGGCACCGATGCCGATCGTCGGTATCGCGAGCTGCTGCGTCAGCTCGGCGGCCAGCGCCGCCGGCACCATTTCCAGCACCAGCATCGTTGCGCCGGCGTCCTGCAGCGCCTGCGCGTCGCGCTTCAGTTGCGCGGCCGCTTCTTCGCCTTTGCCCTGCACCCGATAGCCGCCCAGCGCGTGCACCGACTGCGGCGTCAGCCCCAAGTGCGCGCATACCGGGATGCCGCGCACGGTCAGCCGCCGCACGGTCGGCGCCAGCCAGGCGCCGCCTTCGACCTTCACCATCTGCGCGCCGGCCGCCATCAGCTTGGCGGCGTTTTCGTAGGCGGCTATCGGCGACGCCTGATAGGACGCGAACGGCATGTCGGCGATCAACCAGACGTGCCGGCTCGCGCGCGCCACGCAGGCGGTGTGATAGGCCATCTGCTCGAGCGTCA
>DATLZG010000297.1:0-3549 GCA_035574095.1 Burkholderiaceae bacterium
GGCTCTTCCTCGGGCACCGGCGCCAGCGGCGCCGCCGGTGCCGCTGGCGGTGCCGGCACGACGCGATCGAAGCACGCCAGCCGCGCCTGCGGCTCCTCGATGCGCGCGCAGCGCTCCAGTTCCGGCGCCTGCGCGCGCGCGGCGACGGCAACGACCAGCAGAACCAACCAGGAGAATCGCATCGACGAAGATCCGCGCGGCAAGCTGGGCTCACAGACGGCCGCGGATCATATCGAGCGCGGCGCGCCGCTCATGGCACGCAAGCGCGCTGATGCGCGTGCGCATCGACGCAGCGCCGAGACGTTCGTACGCAACCGCCGACGCCGAGACGCCCCCGGTGCACTTCGTCGCCCGCGGCCACGCGCTCGCCGGTCGGCGCTTCCTCCGACGGCACGCGGTGCGAAGCTGCAAGGCGCCAGCGCCGCGTCGGATTCGCTTTCTCAAGCCCCGATCTTGCCGACCAGGATCACCGGCCCGGTGGGCGCGCCGGTGGGCGAACCGCCGGCCGGCTCCACCGACACGGCGAGCGTGGCGCCGGCGCGCAGCCGCGCACGCAGCGCCTCTGGCACGGTGAAGCGCGCATCGAGGCGGCCCAACACCGCCAGCGACAGCGGCGCGCCGCCTTCGGCCGGGATCACCCACAGCTCGTAGCTTTGCGCCGGCCCGGCTTCGATGGGTCGGGCCGCGCGCAGCTCGAGCACGCTGTGGTCGGGCGCAAGCGCTGCCGTCACCGCCGGCGGTTGATCCTTGGCGGCGAGCCGCGCCACTTCGACCAGCGACGGCTCCACCGTCGCGCGCTGCAACTGCAGGCCGACGGCGACGACCAGCGCCGCCGTGGCGGCGGCGGCCCAGGCGCGCCAGACGCCGGCGCGCCGCCACCACGGCGTGCGATAGCGCGCCAACTGCAAGTCGCGCTGCAGGCGGCGCCAGGTGTTCGGATGCGGTTGTAAATGCATGGCGAGAGTCGGGCGCAGCGCAAACGTGCGCTGCCAGTACGCGAGCCGCGCCGCCACTGCCGGCTCTTCTTTCAACGCGCGCTCGAAGCGGCGCCGTGGGCGGCCCCGCAACGTGCCGATCAAGTATTCGCCGCACAGGGCGTCCAGGTGACGGTGACGGGCCAGTCTCATCGTCCGCCTCTGACGGTGCCCGGATGCATGCAGTGCTCGACGCAGGCGCGCAGGTTCTCCATGCCGCGCCGGATCCAGGTCTTTACGGTACCCAGCGGCTTGGCCAGATGGGCGGCCAGTTCGCCATGCGACAGCCCATGGTGGTAGGCGAGCACCAGCGCCTGCCGCTCCACCGCCGCCAGTTCCTGCAGGCAGCGGCGCAGAAAGCCGCGTGCGCGGCGCAGGTCTTCGACTTCGTCGGCGCCGGAGCCCTCCGACCAGTCGAACAAGCGGTCGAGCACCTCGTCCGCGTCGCTCTCGCCGGCCAGGTCCGACAGGCTCTCCACCCGTGCCGAATCCGCGGCCGCAACGACGTCCAGCGCGCGGTTGCGCGCGATCGCCACCATCCACGCCACCGGCTGGTTGGCCAGCGGATCGAAACTGCCGGCCGCGTTCCAGATCTTGACGAAGGCGTCGTGCAGCACTTCCTCGGCCACTTCGCGCCGGCCGACGATGCGTTGGGCCACGCCGAGCACCAGCGGCGCCGTCAGTTGGTACAGGCGAGCGAAGGCTTCGGCCGACCCTTCGTCGCGGGCAGCCGCGCGCAGCAGCAGGCGCTTGATCTCACGGTCGTCGAGCATGCGCGATGGCCTCCGTTGGCCGCTTTTCGTCCCCGTCCGGGGTACGACGCAAACCGCCGCGCGGATGTTAGCCGGACCCCGGTTGCTAACATGCCGCCGCCCCGCCCAACAAGGAGGACAAAAATGACCGCAGCTCCGTTTTCCCGCCGCCGCTTCCTCGCCGCTGCCGCAGCCGCCCTGCCGCTGCCCGCGCTGGCGCAGCAGAAAAAGCTGCGCGTCGCGGCCATCTACACGGTGCCGGTGGAGCAGCAATGGGTCAGCCGCATCCACAAGGCGTTGAACGCGGCGGTGGCGCGCGGCGAGATCGAATACGTGTTCTCGGAAAACGTCGCCAACGCCGATTACGAGCGCGTGATGCGGCAGTACGCCGAGGCCAAGCACGATCTGATCGTCGGCGAGAGCTTCGCGGTGGAAGCGGCCGCGCGCAAGGTGGCCAAGGACTATCCGAAGATCGCGTTTCTGATGGGCAGCTCCGGCAAGCCGCAGGCGCCCAACTTTTCCGTGTTCGACAACTACATCCACGAGCCGTCTTACCTGACCGGCATGATCGCCGGCGGCATGACGAAGTCGAACCGCATCGGCATGGTCGGCGGCTTTCCGATCCCCGAGGTCAACCGCCTGATGAACGCGTTCATGGCCGGCGCGCGCGAGGTCAATCCGAAGGCCGAGTTCATGGTCACGTTCATCAACTCTTGGTTCGATCCGCCGAAGGCCAAGGAAGCGGCGTTCGCGATGATCGACAAGGGCGCGGACGTGATGTACGCGGAGCGCTTCGGCGTGTCCGACGCCGCCAAGGAGCGCAAGGTGCTGGCGATCGGCAACGTGATCAACACGCAGCCGAACTATCCGGACACGGTGGTGGCGAGCGCGCTGTGGCACATGGAGCCGACGATCGACGCCGCGCTGAAGGCCGTGCGCGCGGGCAAGTTCGGCGCCGAGGACTACGGCAAGTACAGCTACATGGCAGTGAAGGGCTCGGAGCTGGCGCCGCTGGGGACCTTCGAGAAGCGCATCCCGGCCGATCTGATCAAGCGCGTGCGCGAGCGCGAGGCGGCCATTTTGGCCGGCAAGTTCACGGTGAAGATCGACGACTCGCAGCCGAAGTCGACGGTGAAGTAGTTGTGATGTCGAGGCCGCGCCATGGGCGAGACATCGCCAGCGCGGCGACGGATGAGATTCCTCGGCCGCGGCGGCGCGGCGCCGCAATGACACAGACGCCGTGAGCGATACGCCCTTGTTGCGCTTGCAGGGGATCAGCAAGCGCTTCGGCACGCTTCTCGCCAACGATGCGATCTCGCTCGCGCTGGCGCGCGGCGAGGTGCTGGCGCTGCTGGGCGAAAACGGCGCCGGCAAATCCACGCTGGTGTCGATCCTGTTCGGCCACTACGTCGCCGACGCCGGCACGGTCGAAGTCGATGGCCGGCCGCTTCCTGCGGGCGATCCGGCCGCGGCGCTCGCCGCCGGCATCGGTCTGGTGCACCAGCACTTCACGCTCGCCGACAACCTGAGCGTGCTCGACAACGTGATGCTGGGAACCGAGCCGCTGGCGCGGTGGCGCAGCCGGCGCGCCGAGGCGCGCGCGCGGCTGCGGGACACCGCCGCGCGCTTCGGGCTGGCGGTCGATCCGGAGGCGAAGGTCGGCGCGCTGTCGGTGGGCGAAAAGCAGCGCGTCGAAATCCTGAAGGCGCTGTACCGCGGCGCGCGCGTTTTGATCCTGGACGAACCGACCGCGGTGCTGACACCGCAGGAATCCGACAAGCTGTTCGCCACGCTGCGTCAGTTCGTCGCGGACGGACTGGCGG
>DATLZG010000298.1:0-10550 GCA_035574095.1 Burkholderiaceae bacterium
GCTGGGGCTTCGAAGGCTTCAAAGGCGACTCCAGGACCGAACGCGCGGTGGGTGCGAACGCCGCCAAGGCCTGCTTCGAGTGCCACGTGGCGCAGAAAACCGCCGACTACGTGTTCAGCAAATACCGTCCGTGACGTTCACGCGGCGGCGGCGCGCAGCCGCCGCCCTTGGCTGAACCAGACGACCGCGATCAGCATGAACGCGGGCAGGTAGAACCAGTTCGGGCTCGGCCGGCCGGACGGAACGAGCACGGCGGCGATATCGAAACCCTGCTCGAAGCCGGCCTTCTTCGCGCGGCTGCCGAACTTGACGCTCGCCACCTGCGCCGATTCGCCGAGCACGCTGATCGTCAGACCCGCCTCGGCGACGCGCTTGCGGCCCAGCGCCGCGGCGGTCGCATCGTCGGCCGGCGCTGGACCGCGTTCGCCGAGCTGCACCGCGACCGTCTTGCGGACCTCCTCGCCTTCGAGATTGGTGCCGGCGATCTGCAACACCAGCCGCTCGTCGTCCGGCAGCCGGCCGGCGATCTCGAACAGCCGCGCCGGCGCTTCGGTTTTGAACTCGGGATACAGCCGATCCATGAAGAAATCCGGCCGGAACAGCGTGAACACCGCCACTGCCAGCAGCGCCGCCTCCCACCACTTCGTCTTGACGCGGAACCAGCCCATCGTCAGCGCCGCGAACAGCAGCGCCGCGACCGTGCAGCCGACGACCACGACCGCGAACTCCAGCCAGGAGTGGATATCGAGCAACAGCAGTTGCGGATGGAAAATCCAGATGAACGGCAGCACCAGCGTGCGCAGAGAGTAAGTGAAGCCCTGGATGCCGGTGGCGATCGGGTCCTCGCCCGAGATCGCCGCCGCAGCGAAGGTGGCCAGCCCCACCGGCGGCGTGACATCCGCCATCACGCCGAAATAGAAGACGAACAGGTGCACGGCGATCAGCGGGATCACCAAGCCCTGCTGCGCGCCCAGCTCCACGATCACCGGCGCGAGCAGCGTGGCTACCAGGATGTAGCTGGCGGTGGTGGGCACGCCGAGCCCCAGCAGCAGGCAGACGAAGGCGGTGAACGCCAGCATCAGGAACACATTGCCCAGCGAGACGAACTCGACGAAGTCCGTCATCCGCAGGCCGAGGCCCGTGAGCGTGATCGAGCCGACGATGATGCCGGCGCAGCCGGTCGCCACCGCGATGCCGATCATGTTGCGCGCGCCGTCGTTCAGACCCGCCAGCACCTCGCGCGCGCCGAGCGCCAGCTGCGCGCCGACGTCGCGGTTCCCGCGCAGCCACGCGATCAGCGCCCGCTGCGTCAGCATCAGCGCCAGCAGCACGACGATCGCGTAAAACGCCGACAACCCCGGCGAAAGCTCTTCGACCATCAGGCACCAGATCAACGTGCCGATCGGCAGCAAGTAGTGCAGGCCGGCCTGCACCGTCGCCCAGGCGTCGGGCTGCACCGGATGGTCGACGTCGATGTCGGGCGGCAGATCGGGCACGCGCGCGACCATCCAGCAGCTCGCCAGATACAACGCGAGCACGAAGACGGCGATCGCGTACGGTGCGGCCGCACCGAGCAGCGCCTGCGCGCCCTCGATCGCGTAGTAGATCGCGCCGCACACCGCCAGCGTGCCGGACACGCCGAGCGCCCAGCGCCGCGCGCGCTGCGCGAGCGGTCGCGACGTGCGCGCCGCCATCGGCTGCATGCCGAGCTTCAGCGCTTCCAGATGCGTGATGTAGAACAGCGCGACGTAGGAGATGAACGCCGGCAGGAACGCGTGTTTGACGATGTCCTGGTACGGAATGCCGACGTACTCGACCATCAGGAAGGCGGCCGCGCCCATCACCGGCGGCATGATCTGGCCGTTGACCGAACTCATCGTCTCGATCGCGCCGGCCTTCACGCCGCCGTAGCCGGCCTTCTTCATCAGCGGGATCGTGAAGATGCCGCCGGACACCACGTTGCTGACCGACGAGCCGGAGATCAGCCCGTTCAGTCCCGACGACACCACCGCCACCTTGGCGGGACCCCCGCGCAGGTGGCCGAGCAGCGCGAAGCTCACCTGCATCATGTAGTTGCCGGCGCCGGCCCGATCCAGCAACGACCCGAACAGCACGTACACGAAGATGAAGCTGGTGGACACTCCGAGCGCGATGCCGTACACGCCTTCGGTGGTCAGCCACATGTGGCTGACCAGTCGGTGCACCGACGCGCCTTTGTGCGCGATCACGTCCGGCATCAGCGGGCCGGCGAACACGTAGAACAGGAACACCGCCGCCAGCAGCGCCATCGGCAGGCCGAGCGAGCGGCGCGTCGCCTCGAACAGTAGGGCGAGGCCCGTGACCGCGGTGGCGACATCGAGCGGCGACGGTTGCCCCGGTCGCGCCGCGATCTGGTTGTAGAAGAGGAACAGGTACGCGCCGGCGAAGGCGCCAGCGGCGGCGAGCGCCCAGTCGTACAGCGGAATGCGATCGCGCGCCGCGCGCTTGGCCGCCGGATAGGCGAGGAACGCGAGCAGCAGCCCGGCGCCGAGATGGATCGCGCGCGCCTCGGTGTCGTTGAACACGCCGATGCCGAACGCGAACGGCAGCGGCGACGCATACCAGAGCTGGAACACCGACCAGGCGACCGCGACCGCGAACACGAACGCGCCCGCCGCACCGCGCGCGCTGCGCCCGCCGGTGTCGGCATCGGCGACCAGTTGTGCCAGCGAACTCGGTATCTGTGCCATGGTTTCGCAGACCAAGAAAAACAACGGGCGGTGGAGCCGCCCGTCGTCGCGTTCAGAATCGCATGTCGCGCCGCGCTGCGCGGCTGCGGCAGTGGTGCCGAGGAGCGCAGCTCTGTCGGTCGTCCCGAGGTGCGCGCCCCTCTCTGTCATCTCGAGCAGCGGCGCGACGAGGGATCTGCGGCGGTCGATCCGTTTGGGATCCCTCGCTTGCGCGCGGGATGACGCATTCGTTTCCGTTCGCCGCGCGGCTGCGCCGCTTGCTCACGGACGAATGCGTCACTTGATCCAGCCCTTTTCCTTGTAGTAACGCACGGCGCCGTCGTGCAGCGGCGCCGACAGGCCGTTCTTGATCATGTCCTCGGGCTTGAGCACCGCCAGCGCCGGGTGCAGCTTCTTGAACTCCTCCAGGTTGTCGAACACGCCTTTGACCACCGTGTACACGATGTCGGCCGGCACTTTGGCCGAGGACACGAGCGTGGCCTGCACGCCGAACGTGCGCGTTTCCTGCGGATTGTTCGGATACAGGCCGCCCGGAATCGTCGCATACGCGTAGAACGGGTTCTCTCTCACCAGCTTGTCGACGGCGGGACCGGTCAGCGACACGAGCTTCGCGCCGCAGATCGTCGTCGGATCCTGGATGTTGGCCGACGGGTGGCCGACGCCGTAGAAAAAGCCGTCGATCTTGCCGTCGCACAGCGCCTGGCCGTGCTCGTCGGGCCGCAGCTCGGCGGCGAGCGAAAAGTCCGACATCTTCCAGCCCATCGCGGCGAGCAGTTGCTCTATCGAGGCGCGCGTGCCCGAGCCCGGGTTGCCGACGTTGAAGCGCTTGCCTTTGAAGTCCTCGAAGCGGGTGATGTTCGCTTCCTTGCGCGCCACCACCGTGAACGGCTCCGGATGCAGTGCGAAGACCGCGCGCAGATCGGAGAACGCGCCGTCCTTGGCGAACTGCTGCTGGCCTTTGATCGCATAGAACTGCACGTCCGACTGGCTGACGCCGAACTCGATCTCGCCTGCGCGCAGCGCGTTGACGTTGAATACCGAGCCGCCGGTCGATTCGACCGAGCAGCGCAGCCCGTGTTTGGCGCGGTCGCGGTTGACGATGCGGCAGATGGCCCCGCCAGCCGGGTAATAAACGCCGGTCACGCCACCGGTGCCGATCGTGATGAAACGCTGTTGCTGGGCGAGCGCGGACGAAGCGGGCGAGGCGAGCGCTGCCGCCAAGGCAAGCGCGGCGACGGTCGGCGATAAGCGCATGGCAGTCTCCATTTCGTGAGGTTGGTCTTGGTGTGAAGTCGAGGCGACAACGCTAGCCCCTGCGCCGCGGGGATGCAAGCCGCGCCGGCGCTCAGGCGCCCGCCAGCGCGGCGTCGAGGGCGAGCTGCAAGCGCTCGATTACGAGGTCCAATTCGTGGTCCTCGATGATGAAGGGCGGCGCCAGCAGCACGTGGTCGCCACGACGGCCGTCGATCGTGCCGCCCATCGGATAGCACATCAACCCGGCTTGCATCGCGGCCGCTTTTACGCGCGCATGCAGCCGCAGCGCCGGATCGAACGGCTCCTTGCCGGCGCGATCGCGCACCAGCTCCAGCGCGTAGAAAAGCCCGCGACCGCGAATGTCGCCGACATGCGGATGCGCGCCGAAAGCCGCGTGCAGCCGCGCGCGCAGCTTTTCGCCCTGCGCGCGGCAGCGCTCGACCAGGCGGTCGCGCTTCATAACCTTCTGCACCGCCAGCGCCGCCGCCGCCGCCACCGGATGGCCGATGTAGGTGTGGCCGTGCTGAAAGAAACCGCTGCCGGCGGCGAGCGCTTCGATCACCCGCTGCGAAACGAGCACCGCGCCGACCGGCTGAAAGCCGCCGCCCAGGCCTTTGGCGATCGCGATCAAATCGGGCACCACGCCCTCCTGCTCGCAGGCGTACAGCGTGCCGGTGCGGCCCATGCCGCACATCACCTCGTCGAGGATCAGCAGGATGCCGTGGCGGTCGCACAGCGCGCGCACGGCGCGGTAATAGCCGGCCGGCGCCGTCAGACAGCCGGAGGTCGCACCGCCGACGGTTTCGGCGACGAAGGCGATCACGCGCTCGGGGCCGATGCGCGCGATCGCCTGCTCGATCTCGGCGATCAGCCGCGCGCAGTAGGCGGCTTCGTTCTCGCCCTCTCGCTGTTCGCGGTACGCATAGATCGGGCTGACATGCTCGACGTCGATCAAAAGCGGCGCGAACTGCGCGCGCCGCCAGGCATTACCCCCCACCGCCAGCGCGCCCAGCGTGTTGCCGTGATAGGAGTTGCGGCGCGCGATGAACTTCGCGCGCTGCGGCTGCCCGCTCTCCACGAAGTACTGGCGCGCCAGCTTCAGCGCCGCCTCCATCGCCTCCGAGCCGCCCGACACCAGATACACGTGCGAGAACCCCGGCGGCGCGGAACCGATCAGCGCATCGGCCAGTTCCTCCGCCACCGGCGTCGAGAAAAAGCTCGTATGCGCGTAGGCGATGCGATCGATCTGCGCGTGCATCGCCGCCAGCACGTCGGGATGGTTGTGCCCCAGACAGGACACCGCCGCCCCGCCACAGGCATCCAGATAGGACTTGCCGTCGGCGTCGGTGATGAAGCAGCCGCGGGCGGCCACCGCCAGCGGATAGGTGCCGCGCAACGAACGGTGCAGCAGGTGGGAATCGCGTTTCATCGACATGTCTCGTCGTGTCCGCGGAGATTATCGCCCGCCGCCTCGCTTATCCTTGCCGCGGCAATTCCGAGGCCTGCGAACGATGAAACGATTGTCGATGTTGCTGTTGAGCGCCTGCCTGTCCGTACCCGCGCAGGCGATCGTCGAGGGACGCACCGCGCAGGATCGCCCCTTCGTCTCCGGCGGCGTGGACGCGGGCGAGCTGGCCGACCTGCGCACCAAGCAGCCGTTCTTCAACCTTTCGCTGCTGACCGCGGCGCGCTCCGGCGCGCACCTGGCGGGCGTGAAGGTGCGCATCGTCGATGCCGACGGCAAGCCGGTGCTGGAGACAGAAATGGACGGCCCGCTGCTGCTGGTCGATCTGGCGCCCGGCAAGTACCGGCTGGAGGCGACCAACGAAGGCGAAACGCAGCGGCGCGCGCTGACCGTCGCGGTCGGCAAGTCGCAACGGCTGGTGCTGTACTTCAAGTCCGACGCCGAAGTGTCGCCGGACCTGAAGCGGTGAATCCGCGCCGGCGCGCACTGCTCGCCGCGCTCGGCAGCACGCCGCTGGTGGCCGCCGCGCGCGGTGAGCGCTTCGCCTTCGCCGTGCTCGGCGACACGCCGTACAGCGCGGCCGAGGCCAACGCGCTGCAGGCGCTGATCGACGTGATCAACGCGGATGCCGAGCTGCGCTTCGCCGTCCATGTCGGCGACCTGAAGGCGAGCGACGAGCGCTGCGGCGACGGCCTGCTCGCGCAGCGCTTCGCTTTGCTCGACCGCCTGGCGCTGCCGTGGCTGTTCACGCCGGGCGACAACGACTGGGCCGATTGCCACGACGGCGCCGCCGGCCGATTTCATCCGCTGGAACGGCTGCAGCGCCTGCGCCGGCTCGCCTATCCGCGGCCCGATCGCAGCCGCGGGCCGCGCGCGCTTTCGCTCGAACACCAGGCGCCGCCGTTCGTCGAGAACGCCCGCTTCGAACTCGACGGCATCGTGTTCGCCACCGTGCACGCGATCGGCAGCGACAACGGCTGGCTGCCCTGGCGCGGCATCGATCTGAACGACCGCGCCGCCTACCCGCGCGCCGAGCGCATCGACGAAATCAAGGCGCGCGAAGCCGCAGCGCTGTCCTGGATCGATGGCGCCTTCGATCGCGCTCGATCCGTCGATGCCCGCGGCGCGGTGCTGTTCTTCCATGCCAATCCGCGCCTGGAACGCAGCCCGGAGCATGCGCGCCGGCGCCGCTTCAATGCGTTCATCGACCGCATTCGCGCGCGCGCCGAGGCCTTTGCCCGCCCGGTGCTGCTCGCGCACGGCGACCTGCATTGGTATTTCGTCGACCGCCCATTTCCCGACCTGCCGCAGGTCACGCGCGTGCAGGTGCCGGGCAGCCCCTTCGTCGGCTGGGTCAAAGTGGAGGTCGACCCGACCGCCGCGCATCTGTTTCGCGTCGCGCGCGGCGCATTGCCGGCCCCGGAGCGCGATCCACCGTAGCTGGCCGCCCGCGCCGGTCGCCACGGGTGCTGGCATATCGCCGACGCCGGCGTGAGCCATGCTGTTTGAAAATCCGACTTTGAATCAGCATGGCGTTCACCGGCGCGCTGCCAGCGCGCTCCGACGGCCGAACTCCAAGGGTGGCCTAGCGCAACGCGAACGGGGTGACGTCGATCGGCGGTGCGCGGCCGACGATGGCATCGACCACGACGCGCGCGCTGCCGGCGGCGAGCGTCCATCCCAGCGCCCCTTGGCCGACGTTCAGGAACACGCCGGGCACTTTCGTCGCGCCGAGCAGCGGCAACCCAGTCGGCGTGGCGGGGCGGAAGCCGCACCACGGGGCGAGGTCGCCGCGCGCCTCGAGCCCCAGCACCTCGCGCGTGGCTGCAACCAGCGCGTCGATACGCGCCGGCGGAATCGAACGGTCGTGCCCGGCCAGTTCGACGAAACCGGCCACCCGCACGCGGCGGCGCTTGCCGCGTCCGAGCGGCGCGAACACGACCTTGCGCCGCGTGTCGGTGATCGAACAGGCGGGCAGCCGTTGGCCGTCGGCCGGCACGGTGATCGAGTAGCCCTTCAGCGGATAGATCGGAAGGCTCAGGCCGACGGCGCGCGCGAGCGCGGGCGCGGCGCTGCCGTTGGCGATGACGATCGCATCGGCGGCGATGCGCTCGCGGCCAACGTGAACGCGCACGCCGCGGCCGGTCGCCTCGATGCGCGTGACGGCGGCGCCGAAGCGCATCATCACGCCGCGCTTGACCAGCCGCTGCGCCAGCCGCTCGCAGAACAACCTGCAGTCGGCCGCGGCCTCGCTTGCGGTCCAGATGCCGCCGACGAAATGCTGCGCGTAACCTGCCAGCGCCGGTTCGCGCTCGACGCATTGCTCGCGCGACAGCAGTCGCTGTTCGCAGCCGAGCGCGGCCTGAAACTCCATCTGCGCGCGCGCCTGTTCGAGGCTGGCGGCGTCCGGATAGACGACCAGCTTGCCGTTGACCGCGTAGTCGCAGTCGAGGCCCTCGACCAACTGCGGCATGCGCGCGCGGGAGAGAAAGGACAGCCGCAGCAGCGCCGCGGTGGTGGCGCGCGCGGTGTCGATGTTGCAGGCGGCGAGAAATTGCAGGCCCCAGCGCCACTGCTGCGGGTCGAGCTGCAGGCGAAATCTCAACGGCGACGCCGGATCGGCGAGCAACGTGGGCAGCTTGCCGAGCACCGAGGGCTCGGCAAGCGGCGCCACGTACGAGTACGACAGTTGCGCGCCGTTGCCGGCGCTGGCGCCGCGGGCTACCGCGTCTTCGCGCTCGAGCAACGTGACTGCGATGCCTTCCTCGGCGAGGTCGTGCGCCGTCAGAAGCCCGGCGACGCCGGCGCCGACGACCACCACGTGCATCGGCGCAGGGCGTCAGGCGGCGGCGCGCAGCACGCGCGCCGGAGCGAACATGCGTGTGCGCAGGTCGTCGCAGGCGGCGGCGTACTCGCGCGCCAGGCGCTCGACCACCTCGGCGGCGCCGACCACGCGGTCGATCGCGCCGATGCCCTGGCCGCTGCCCCAGATGTCGCGCCACGCCTTCGTGCGCCCGCTGCCGAAGTTCATCTGCGAGGGGTCGCTGCTCGGCAGATTGTCGGGATCCAGCCCGGCGGCGCGGATCGACGCCTTCAGGTAGTTGCCGTGGATGCCGGTAAACAGGTTCGTGTACACGATGTCGTCGGCGCGGCCGGCGACGATCGCCTCTTTGTACGCGGGCACGGCGTTCGCTTCGTGGGTGGCGATGAACGCGCTGCCGATGTACGCGAGATCGGCGCCCATCGCCTGCGCGGCGAGCACCGCGCGGCCGGTGGCGATCGCGCCCGATAGCAGCAGCGGCCCGTCGAACCACTGCCGGATTTCCTGGATCAGCGCGAACGGGCTTTGCCGCCCGGCGTGGCCGCCGGCGCCGGCGGCGACCGCGATCAAGCCGTCGGCGCCTTTGTCGATCGCCTTGTGCGCGAAGGTGTCGTTGATCACGTCGTGCAGCACGATGCCGCCGTACGAGTGCACGGCCTGGTTGACCTCGGGCCGCGCGCCGAGCGAGGTGATCACGATCGGCACCTTGTACTTGACGCACAGCGCCAGGTCGCGCTCGAGCCGGTCGTTGCTCTTGTGCACGATCTGGTTGACCGCGAAGGGCGCCGACGGCGCCTCCGGATGCGCGCGGTCCCAAGCCGCCAGTTCCTCGGTGATGCGCGCCAGCCACTCGTCCAGCAGCTCCGGCGGGCGGGCGTTGAGCGCCGGAAACGAGCCGACGATGCCGGCCTTGCACTGGGCCAGCACCAGGTCAGGATTGGAGATGATGAACAGCGGCGCCCCGACGACGGGCAGGCGCAGGCGGTCTTTGAGTAGGGCGGGCAGACTCATGGCGGGCGGTTCGTTTGCGGGGGCCGCAGTTTGCCTGACTGCCGCCACGCATGGGCCGCAAATGTTGCTTTTCAGTGCAGCCGGTTGCGACTATGTTTCGGTACCGAGCCGCAGCAAGGGCGACCGTGCCCACTCGACCGATGACCGCACCCGGCGACGACTCGACGCTCTCGGCCACGCGCCACGGCGGATTGCCGGCCGGCTACCGGCTGCGCGAGTTCGCGATCCAGCGCGTGCTCGGCGAAGGCGGCTTCGGCGTCGTGTACGAGGCGATCGACACCAAACTGGAGCGCCGCGTCGCGATCAAGGAGTACATGCCGGCGGCGCTCGCCACGCGCGACACCGACTACTCGGTGCACCCGCGTTCCTCGGCCGGCCAGCAGGAGGCGTTCGTCGCCGGGCTGCGCAGCTTCGTCAACGAAGCGCGGCTGCTGGCGCGCTTCGAGCACCCGGCGCTGGTCAAGGTCTATCAGTTCTGGGAGGAAAAGGGCACCGCCTACATGGTGATGCCGTTCTACTCCGCGCCCACGTTAAAACAGTGGTTGCGCGACCGCATGCCGCTGCCCGAAGAATGGCTGCTGCGCTTTCTGGGCGCGATGATGGACGCGCTGCAGGCGCTGCACCGGGAGAATTGCCTGCACCGCGACGTGGCGCCGGACAACGTGCTGGTGATCAACGACGCGGCGCCGCTGCTGCTCGACTTCGGCGCCGCGCGGCGCGTGATCGGCGACCTGACGCACGCGCTGACGGTGATCCTGAAGCCCGGGTTCGCGCCGATCGAGCAATACGCCGAGAGCGCGGCGCTCAAGCAAGGTCCGTGGACCGACGTGTATGCGCTCGCCGCGGTCGGCTATTTCGCGATCCTCGGCAAGGCGCCGCCCGCCGCCGTCAGTCGCATGGTCAGCGACGAGATGGTGCCGCTGCGCAACGCCGCCGCCGGGCGCTACTCGGCGCGCCTGCTCGCGGCGCTGGACTTCGCGCTGGCGGTGAAGCCGGCCGAGCGGCCGCAGTCGATCGCGCAGTTGCGCGAACTGCTTTTCGGCGGCGCGCCGGGCGACGACGAGCGCACGCGGCTCGCGCCAGCGGCGCTTTCGCCCGCGCCGGCCGCGCTGCACTCGACGTTCAAGCCGGAGGCGGACGACGAGCGCACGCGCGTGTTGACCGGCGCACCGGTGGCACGTAGCAGTGCACCGACCGTGCCGCTCGGCTCCGTGCCTGCGGAAAGGCGGGTTCCCACCGAGCCTGCCGCGGGGGCCGCGCCGCCGCAGGC
>DATLZG010000299.1:0-2225 GCA_035574095.1 Burkholderiaceae bacterium
GCTGCTCGTCGAGCCAGTTTTTCACCGCCGCCGGCGACTGCTCGTAGGCGCGCCGCATGGGCTTTTCCGGCGTGTAGCCCCAGCGCTTGAGGTACAGGCCCATCGTGCGCGCCGACAGCTCGATGCCGAAGCGGTCGCGGATCAGCTCCGCCACCGCCTGGCGCGTCCACAGCGCGTAGACCATCTTCAACTGCTCGGGCGTGCGCTCGCGAATCAAGCGCTGCACCTCGCGCTCCTGCTCGGCCGTCTGCAGGCGGCCCGTGCCCGCCGGCCGGCCCAGCCGGTGCACCCTCACGGCCTTCCAGCCGCCTTCATGGAGCGCCTTGACCGCCGCAATGACGGTCGTGCGCGACAGTTCGCATTGCGCGGCCGTCTCCTTCAGGCTCACCCCATCCAGCCGCATCTTCACCGCCCGGCGCCGCCGCTCGTTAAGCGCCTGCACCGGCAACGTCCGTGAGTCGATCTTGTCCATGCAGACTACGACTCTATACGCCAGCAAACGTTTAACATTTCAATGCCGAATCAATAGTGGCTACCCCTTGAAAATGTTGAGGCTAGCAGGATCGGTGCAAGGTGAGTCTAGCGTACGCGGCGACATTCGTTACGTCGGTGCAATGGAGCGCTAAGGAGCCTCTGAAAGACGTAAATTCTTGAGCGAGAGCTCGGTTTGGAGGGCCGATGGCAGTGAGCAACATGGCGCCTCGCATTCCTTGGTTCGGCTTCGTTCGCGGGCAACGCGCGCTCGCCAGGCGCACTCAGGCCTCACGCGACGAGGTAGCGCCTGCCGATCAGCAGATTGGCCAAGTCGAGCAGCAGGTACAGCCGGTTCGCGTTCTTCGCCAACCCCCCGGTACCGTACCTTGAACTGGTCCCCGAAAAATGGCCGCCACGAAGCTTGATACTTTGACTTCTTGGAGGTGGTTGCTGAAGGCAGGACCGGATCGGACGTACACGGTCGAGTATCGCGAGGCCGCGATGCTGCAGGTTTTCGACAGCGGGCGCAGCGTGCCGCAGGTGGCCCGCAGCCTGGAGAGGTCGGGCAAGACGCTGGCCAACTGGGTAGCGCGGGCCAAGCGCGGGCAGCCGCTGCTGGAGTGGCCGCCGACGCTGCCGGTGCACGATCTGTAGCCCGAGTGTGCGCGGCTGCGGCGGGAAAGTGCCCGGCTGAAGCTGGAAGAGGAGATCCTAAAGAAGAAGGCGGCGGCATACTTTGCCAAGGAGTCGCTGTGAAGTACGCCTGGATCGAGCAGCACCGCGACTCCTACAGCGTGACGCTGATGCGCCGGCTGCTCGGGGTATCGCGCAGCGGAATGCATGCGGCGCGCGGGCGTGGCGCCTCGGCGCGCCCGAAGTGACGAGCGGCTGCTCGACGAAAGCCGCCCAGCATCGTGGCCGTTATGGCCGGCGGCGCATGCGCCGCGAGGTTGCCGCGGCGCTGGGCGGCCGATCAACGACAAGCGCGTCGGCCGGCTGATGCGCGAGCATGACTTGCAAAGTCGCAAGCGCCGGCGCTTTCGCGTCGTCACCGCCGATTCGGAGCACGCGCACCCGGTGGCGCCGAACGTGCTGGCGCGTGACTTCACGGCGACCGCGCCGAATCAGAAGTGGCTGGCCGATCTGACCTACGGGCCCACCGCCGAAGGCTGGTTGTACCTGGCGCTGGTGCTGGACCCGTTCAGCCGCAAGCTGGTCGGCTGGGCGATGAGCGATTCGATGCCGCAGGAGCTGACCGTGGCGGCGCTGGCGATGGCGCCTCTCTGGCGTGATCCGCCGGGCGGGCTCGTGCGCCATTTCGATCGCGGCTCGCAGTATGCGACGCACGACTATCGCAAGGTGCTGGCCGCGCGCGGCATCACGGTGTCGATGAGCCGCCCGAGCGATTGTTGGAACAATGCGCCGATGGAGTCGGCCAACGGTACGGTCAAGGTCGAGTGCGTGCCCGGCGCGGGCTGCAAGACCCGCGCCGAGGCGGCGCAAACGTTGGTCGAATACTTCGGCTACTACAACACCGAGCGGCTTCATTCGTCGCTGGGGTATCTGACGCCGAGCGAGTTCGAATGGCGTTGGCGCATCCAGAACGCACAACGTGCGACGACCGCGCTATGAAGCAGCACGCGTTGCCCACCGCCGGCCGGCATCGCGTTCGAATGACACGACCCCGCCGCCCGGCCGTCGACAACGCTTCGTGCCGGATCGTGGCGTCCATCGAACGGGTAACGGTTCAG
>DATLZG010000300.1:0-4061 GCA_035574095.1 Burkholderiaceae bacterium
AGCCGACGGCGGCGCCCAGCAGGTGCGCTTGCGGCACGGTCGGCGCGCCGAGCCAGTCGGCATACGGCGTGTTCGCGCCGCTGGGCTGTTCGAGGGCGACTTTGACCGCGCCGCCGGCGGCCAGCAAGAGCGGCAGCCAGCCGGCGCGCCAGCGCTGCCGCGAGCGCAGCGCGGCCAGCGCGGCGCGCGTCGCACCGGCGAAAAACAGCGCGTGCAACGTTCCCGAGAAGCCGCGGTACCAGGCGATCTGCGGATAGAGCCAGGCCAGGCCGAACGCGATGCCGATGCACGCGGCCAGCGCGATCAACAGTTGCCGCCGCGCGCCCAGCTCGGGCGCGAACAGGCGCGCGACGATCAACCAAGCCGCGGCATTGGCGAGCGCATGCGGCCAGTTCAAATGCACGAAGTGCCCGGTCAGGATGCGCCACGGTTCGGTGGCGAGCAGCGCCCGCCGGTATTCGAGCCACGGCGCGGCGGGCAGCGCGTGCAGCGCGATCAGTGCCAGCGCACCGCCGAGCGCCAGCCGTTCCGCGCGGGACAGTTCGATCAATGCGACTGAACGGTTCAATCAGAAATCATGACGCGGTGCGCAGGGCGCCGGCGCGGATCCGGTTCGTATAATGCCCGCGACCTCGGTGCTCTGCGCGTACGACGAATCCACAGGGCGCCAGCCACTTCGCTCCCCGCCATGTCGATCAAGACTCTGGAAGCGCTCGCTGCGGCGGGCGCGCTCGCCGGCCGCCGCGTCTTTATCCGCTCGGACCTGAACGTTCCGCTCGACGCGAACGGCAACATCACCGACGACACGCGTATCCGCGCCTCGGTGCCGGCGATCGAGATGGCGCTCAAAGCGGGTGCGGCGGTGATGGTGACCTCCCATCTCGGGCGGCCCGACGAAGGCGTGCTCAAGCCGCAGGATTCGCTGGCGCCGGTGGCCAAACGGCTGTCCGAACTGCTTGGCCGCCCGGTGCCGCTGCGGCAAAACTGGGTCGACGGCGTGGACGTCAAACCCGGCGAAGTGGTGTTGCTCGAGAACTGCCGCGTCAACAAAGGCGAGAAGAAGAACGACGACGAGCTTGCACGCAAGCTAGCGCGCCTGTGCGACGTGTACGTGAACGACGCGTTCGGCACCGCGCATCGCGCGGAAGCGACCACGCACGGGATGGCCAAGTACGCGCCGATCGCCTGCGCCGGACCGTTGCTGGCGGCCGAGATCGATGCGCTGTCGCGGGCGTTGCACGCGCCGAAGCGGCCGCTGTTGGCGATCGTCGCCGGCTCCAAGGTGTCGACGAAACTGACGATCCTGAACAACCTGGCGGCGAAGGTCGACCGGCTGATCGTCGGCGGCGGCATCGCCAACACGTTTCTGCTGGCCGAGGGCTTTCCGATCGGCAAGTCGCTTGCCGAGCCGGAGCTGGTACCCGAGTGCAAGAAGATCCTCGCCACGTTGGCGGACAAGGGAGCGACGCTGCCGCTGCCGATCGACGTGATCGTCGCCAAGGAGTTCAAGGCCGACGCGCAGCCGTTCCTGCGCCGCGCCACCGACGTTCAGCCCGACGATCTGATCCTGGACATCGGCCCGCAGAGCGCGCTCGGGCTGGTACATCTGATCCGCGACGCCGGCACGATCGTGTGGAACGGGCCGGTCGGCGTGTTCGAGTTCGACGCTTTCGGCGAAGGCACGAAGCAACTGGCGCTCGCGATCGCGAGCGCGACCGCGGCGGGCGCCTTCTCGATCGCCGGCGGCGGCGACACGTTGGCGGCGATCGCCAAGTACGGCATCGCCGACAAGGTCAGCTACATCTCCACTGGCGGCGGCGCGTTCCTCGAGTTCCTCGAAGGCAAGACGTTGCCGGCAGTCGAGATCCTGCAGCAGCGCGCGGCGGGCTGAGAAGCCGTGAAGAGACCGTCGCCACGGCCCCGCGATTGCGCCGCGCGGCGCAGTCGTTGGCGGCGTTCGGTCGAGTACCGCGGACGCGAGACCGTGGCGTGCAGTCGCTTCATTCACGACTTCTGACCCGAGGCGATGCCCCGCTCCACCAAAATCGTCGCCACGCTCGGCCCCGCCTCGAGCGACAAGCTGGTGCTGGAGCGCATGATCGCCGCCGGCGTGGACGTGGTGCGATTCAATTTCTCGCACGGCACGGCCGAGGATCACCTGGCGCGGGCACGGCTGGTGCGCGAGGCGGCCGCGGCCTGCGGGCGCGAAGTCGCGATCATGGCCGACCTGCAGGGCCCCAAGATCCGCATCGGCAAGTTCGAGGGCGGCAAGGTGCAGCTGACCCCGGGCAGCCGCTTCGTGCTGGACGCCAGCGCCGAACTGGGCAACCGCGAGCGCGTCGGGCTGGACTACAAGGACCTGCCGCGCGATGTGAAGCCGGGCGACGTGCTGCTGGTCAACGACGGCCTGATCGTGCTCGACGTCGAGCGCGTGGTCGGTCCCGAGATCCACACGGTCGTGCGCATCGGCGGCGAGCTGTCGGACAACAAGGGCATCAACAAGCAGGGCGGCGGACTGTCGGCGCCGGCGCTGACCGCGAAGGACGTGCGCGACATCGAGACCGCGATGGCGTGCGGCGCCGATTACGTCGCGGTGTCGTTCGTGAAGAATCGCACCGACGTCGAGATGGCGCGCCAGCTCGCCGGCATCGCCGGCGAGAAGTACGGCGTGCGCCCGCTCGTCATCGCCAAGATCGAACGCGCCGAGGCGATCCCGCTGCTCAAGGAGATCCTGGACGCCGCCGACGGCATCATGGTCGCGCGCGGCGACTTGGCGGTCGAAGTCGGCAACGCCGTGGTGCCGGCGCTGCAGAAGCGCATGATCAAGATGGCGCGCGAAGCGAACAAGCTGGCGATCACCGCGACCCAGATGATGGAGTCGATGATCGTCAACGCGGTGCCGACACGCGCCGAGGTCAGCGACGTCGCCAACGCCGTGCTCGACGGCACCGACGCGGTGATGCTGTCGGCCGAAACGGCGACCGGCCGCTACCCGGTCGAGGTGGTGGAGACGATGGCCTCGATCGTGACCGAGGCCGACCGCTCCGAGACGGTCGAACTCGACCAGCAGTTCCTGAACCAGCGCTTCACGCGGGTCGACCAATCGATCGCCTACGGCGCGCTGTTCACCGCCTATCACCTGCGCTGCGCGGCGATCTGCGCGCTGACCGAGTCGGGCTCGACCACGCTGTGGATGAGCCGCCACGACATCGACATTCCGATCTACGCGCTGACGCCGAGCATCGCGACGCAGCGGCGGCTGGCGCTGTATCGCAACGTGCACCCGGTGTTCCTGCCGAAGACCGACGACCGCGAAGCCGCGTTGCGGCTGGCCGAACGCATCCTGCTGCAGCACGGCTACGTCAAGCGCGGCGACCTGATCGTGATCACGGTCGGCGAACCGATGGGACAACCCGGCGGCACCAACGCGTTGAAGATCGTGCGGGTGGGCGAACATGCGTAGTCGCGGCCTGCTGTGCGCGCTGGCGCTGCTTGCGCTCGCCGCCTGCGCGCCGTTGCCGGCGCGCAATGCGAGCGGTCCGATCGCCGACATCGCCGCCGACGTGCCGCCGGTGTCGGCGGCGGCGCTGTCGCCGGTGTACGCGAGCGCGCGCGCGCGTGTATATACCGCCGAGCGCGTATGGCGGCTGATCGCCGAGCGCTTCTACGACCCGGGGCTGAACGGCGTCGATTGGGAACGCGTGCGCGAACGCACGGTCGCGCGCGCGGCGGCGGCCGCGAGCGACGCGGAGTTCTATCGCGCGCTGAAGGACATGGCGGCCGCGCTCGGCGACTCGCACACGGTGGTGCTGACGCCGCGCGAAGCGGTCGATCGGCGCCGTTTCGTCTCCACCCGCGTCGGCATGCAGCTCGCGTTCGTCGACGGCCGCATCGCGATCGCCGAGGTCGAACCCGGTTCGCCGGCCGCGCGCGCCGGAATCGCGGCGGGCGACGTGCTCGTCGCCGCCAACGGCATCCGCTTCGACGAGCAGTTCGTGCGCGCGGCGCTCGCCGACGCGCGTTTCCTGCGCAGCGATGTCGCCGGCGGCGATGGCCCGGAA
>DATLZG010000301.1:0-5816 GCA_035574095.1 Burkholderiaceae bacterium
ATCGCGGAGCTGGCGCGCGCCGCTTACGGCGCCGGCGAGGTGCTCGCGCCCGAGGACGCAGCGCCGCTTTACGTGCGCGATCGCGTCGCGCTGACCGTCGCCGAACGGCAGGCGCGCGCGCTCGCCTAGACGATGGCCGCCGTTGTCCGCCCGCAAGAAGAGCGCTTCGAGCCGATGCGGCTCGACGATCTGGAGACGATTGCCGCGATCGAACGCGACATCTATGCGTTTCCGTGGACGCGCGGCAATTTTCGGGACGCGCTCGCTTCCGGCTACAGCGCATGGGTTCTGCGTGGCGCGCTGGGCGAGATCATCGCGTACTCGATCGTGATGATCGCGCTCGACGAGGCGCATTTGCTGAACCTCAGCGTCGCGCGCGCCCACCAGCGTCGCGGCCACGGCTGGCGCACGCTCGAATGGATGGCGAGCCGGGCGCGCGAGTACGGTGCGCGCTCGATGCTGCTCGAAGTGCGGCCGAGCAACGAGCCGGCGCTGCGGCTGTACGCGCGTTACGGTTTCGTGCGAATCGGCGTGCGGCGCGGCTACTACCCGGCGCACGGCGGGCGCGAGGATGCGATCGTGATGCGGATCAGCCTATGAGCATGGACCCGCAGCGCGTACGGGCGTGGTTCGCTCTCGGCGTCGGGCCGTTGTGGATCGAGCGCGACCGCGTCCCGGCGTCGGCGGCGACCGCGGAGCGCGCGCCCCCTGCGCGCGACGGGCAGGCGGTGGCGGCGGCTCCTGTCACCCTGCGCCCGGTGCCGACCAACGGGCCCGAGCGGGCGCGGGCCATCGCCGCGCTCGACTGGGACCAACTGCGCCAAGCGGTCGCCGCCTGCACCGCGTGTGCGCTCGCCGGCACGCGCAGGCAAACCGTCTTCGGGGTCGGCTACCGGCACGCGCACTGGATGTTCGTCGGCGAAGCGCCCGGCGCCGAAGAGGACGCGCAGGGCGAGCCGTTCGTCGGCCAGGCGGGCCGGCTGCTCGACAACATGCTCGCCGCGATCGGCCTTTCGCGCAGCGGCGAAAGCGAGAACAGCGTTTACATCGCCAACGTGCTGAAGTGCCGGCCGCCGGGCAATCGCAATCCGGAGCCAAGCGAAGTCGCGTTGTGCGAGCCGTTCCTGTTGCGGCAGGTCGAGCTGGTGAATCCGCGCTTGATCGTCGTGATGGGCCGCTTCGCCGCCCAATCGCTGCTGCGCACCGATGCGGCGATCGCCAACCTGCGCGGCCGCGTGCACGAAATCGAATCGGCGGGCCGGCGCGTGCCGGTCATCGTCACCTACCACCCGGCCTATCTGCTGCGCAATCTGGCGGACAAGGCCAAGGCCTGGGCCGACTTGTGCTTGGCGCGCGACGTCTACGAACGCGCGGCCGGCAGATAGGCCATCAATCGCGGCGCACCGGTCGCGGCTGACCGATCAGCACGGTGGAGTCGAACTGGCGCTGGTTGTAGCGATGGCGCAGGATCACCGCGTACATCGTGCCGGCGACGAACAGCCCGAAAATCACGATGATGGTTTCGATGTGAAGGTCGAGCCAGATCAGCAACGCATACGCGGCCAGCATGACCAGGATGCTGAGATTTTCGTTGAAGTTCTGCACCGCGATCGAATGGCCGGCGGACAGCAGCACGTAGCCGCGGTGCTGCAGCAGCGCGTTCATCGGCACGACGAAAAACCCGGCCAGCGCGCCGACGACGACCATCATCGCGCCGGCCAGAATCTGCGCGTAGCTGAGCTTTAGCGCGCCGAACTCCAGGCCGCCGGCGGGCAGTACACCGAAGTCGACGAAGGCGAGCGCCGTCACCAGCAGACCCATCGCCACACCGACCGGCAGCACCGAAAGCGAACGTTTCAAGCTGACCTTGGCCGCCGCCACGACCGAACCGATCGCGATACCGACCGCGACCACGGCCTGCATGATCGCCCCCTGCGACAGCGACATGCCGAGCACCTGTTCGCACCAGCGCAGGATGATGAACTGCAGCGTGGCCCCCGCGCCCCAGAACAGCGTGGTCACCGCGAGCGAGATCTGCCCGAGCTTGTCGCGCCACAGCGTCGCGACGCAGTGCGCGAAGTCGGCGATCAGCTTCGACGGCAGCCGTTCCTGGCGCGGGTAACGCGCGCCGGTGTCGGGAATGCCGAGGTTGAACAGCGCGGCGATCGCATAGATGCCGGCGATGACCGCGATCGCCGCTTCGCCCGCCGTGTCGACGCTGAAGTCGACCCCGGGGAAGTCGAAGCGCAACAGCGCGGCTGCCACCACCGGCGACACCAGCACGCCACCGGCGACGAAGCCCAGGATGATCGAAGCGACGGTCAATCCCTCGATCCACCCGTTGGCGACCACCAATTTCTCCGGCGGCAGCAGTTCGGTCAGGATGCCGTACTTGGCGGGCGAGTACGCCGCCGCCCCGAAGCCGACCACGGCGTAGGCGAGCAGCGGATGGACACCGAAGAACATCAGGCCGCAGCCGACGATCTTGATCAGATTGGTGATGAACATCACCCGGCCCTTCGGCATCGAATCGGCGAACGCGCCGACGAAAGCCGCCAGCACCACGTACGAAAAGAAGAAGAACAGCTTCAGCATCGGCGTCATCCACTCCGGCGCGTGGATGTTGCGCAGCAGGGCGATGGCGGCGATCAGCAGCGCGTTGTCGGCCAGCGAAGAGAAGAACTGCGCGGCCATGATCGTGTAGAAGCCGCGGTTCATCGCTGATGGGGCTGCCGGCGCAAAAAGGTGTCGGTAGGCGTGAGGTGGCGGCCGTTATATCACGGGCTAATTCGAATGCAGCGCGGAGATGCGGCCGCGCCTCGGTATTCTTCGCGTCGATCTCCTGTGCGCCCGATGCCGCGTCCGATTCTCGCTACGATCGATCTGGCTGCGATGCGGCACAACCTCGCGGTTGCGCGGCGTCGGGCGGGGCGCCGCTTTCTGTGGGCGGTGGCCAAGGCCGATGCCTACGGACACGGCATCGAGGCCGCGGTCGCGGCATTCGCCGAAGCCGACGGCCTGGCGGTGCTGGACTTCGACGAGGCGCAGCGCGCGCGCGACGCCGGCTGGCGCAAGCCGATCCTGCTGCTGGAGGGGTTCTTCGAGCCGGCTGACTTGGCGCTGGTCGAGGCGCTGCAGGCCACGGTCGTCGTGCATCACGTCGAGCAGATCCGCCAGCTCGAGCGGCACCCGGCGCGGCGGCCGATCGGGGTGTACCTAAAGCTGAACACCGGGATGAATCGGCTCGGCTTCGCCACACCGACTGCCGCGGCCGAGGCGCGGCAGTGGCTCGAGGCGCTGGCGCACGTGCGGATCGAGGCGCTGATGACCCACCTCGCGAACGCCGATCGACCCGACGCGAGCCGCGGCCCGACGTCGGTCGATGAGCAGTTGCGGCGCTTCGCCGAACTGAGCGCAGGCTGGCGCGGACCGACCAGCGTCGCCAACTCGGCCGGACTGTTCTTCCATCCCGAGGCGGCCGGTGATGCCGTGCGGCCAGGCATCGTGCTCTATGGCGCGGCGCCCGACCCGGCGCACGTCGCCGCCGCGCTGGGGGTGCGACCGGCGATGGTGTTGCGCTCGCGGCTGATCGCGACGCAAGAGGTCGCTGCGGGCGCCACGGTCGGTTATGGGGCGGCCTTCGTCGCGCCGCGGCCGCTGCGCATCGGCGTAGTTGCCTGTGGTTACGCCGACGGCTATCCGCGCCACGCGCCGAGCGGCACGCCGGTCGCGGTCGCCGGGGTGCGCGTGCCGACCGTCGGCCGCGTATCGATGGACATGCTGTGCGTCGATCTGCAACGCGTGCCGCACGCCGACGTCGGTACCGAAGTCGAGCTGTGGGGCGACGCGGTGCCGATCGACGAAGTTGCCGCGGCTGCCGGCACGGTCGGCTACGAACTGATGTGCGCGCTGGCGCCGCGCGTGCCGCGGCGGAAAGTGCCCTGATGGGGAAGGCCAAATCGCAGTTCGTCTGCAGCGAGTGCGGCGGCACGGCCCCGAAGTGGCAGGGCCAGTGCCCGCACTGCGACGCTTGGAACACGCTGGTGGAGGCGCGCCTCGAGGCGGGGCCGGCGCATCGCTTCGGCAACCCAGCGGCGGCCGCCGCGGTGCAGGCGCTGGCCGAAGTACGCGCGCAGGAGCTGCCGCGCATCTCGACCGGAGCCGAGGAGTTCGACCGCGTGTTGGGCGGCGGGCTAGTGCCCGGCGGCGTGGTGCTGATCGGCGGCGATCCGGGGATCGGCAAGTCGACGCTGCTGCTGCAGGCGCTGGCCGCGATGGCGGGCCGCACACCGCCGCACCGGGTGCTGTACGTCAGCGGCGAAGAATCCGCCGCGCAGGTGGCGCTGCGCGCGCGGCGGCTTGGCATCGAAGGGCGCAACCTGCGTTTGCTGGCGGAGATTGCGCTCGAGCGCATCCAGGCCGCGCTGGCGGACGAAGCGCCCGAGGTCGCGGTGATCGATTCGATCCAGACGCTGTATTCGGGCGAGCTGCAATCGGCGCCGGGCTCGGTGGCGCAGGTCCGCGAGTGCGCGGCGCAACTGACGCGCACCGCGAAGCAGTCCGGCGTCTGCGTGGTGCTGGTCGGCCACGTGACGAAGGAGGGGGCGCTCGCCGGGCCGCGCGTGCTCGAGCACATGGTCGACACGGTGCTGTACTTCGAGGGCGACACGCATTCGTCGTTCCGCCTCGTGCGCGCGATCAAGAACCGCTTCGGCGCGGTCAACGAGATCGGCGTGTTCGCGATGACCGACCGCGGCTTGCGCGGCGTGTCCAACCCGTCGGCGTTGTTTCTGTCGCACCACGAGCGGCAGGTGGCGGGCTCCTGCGTGCTGGTCACGCAGGAGGGCACGCGGCCGCTGCTCGTGGAGATCCAGGCGCTGGTGGACACCGCCCACGTGCCGAATCCGCGCCGGCTGTCGGTCGGCCTCGATCCGCAGCGGCTGGCGCTGCTGCTGGCGGTGTTGCACCGGCATGCGGGCGTGGCGACGTTCGACCAGGACGTGTTCGTCAACGCCGTGGGCGGCGTGCGCATCCAGGAGCCGGCCGCCGATCTGGCGGTGCTGGCGGCGATCGTGTCCTCGATGCGCAACCAGCCGTTGCCGCGCGGGCTGGTGACGTTCGGCGAGATCGGCCTGGCCGGCGAGGTGCGCCCGGCGCCGCGCGGTCAGGAGCGGCTGCGCGAGGCGGCCAAGCTCGGCTTTTCGCTGGCGGTGATTCCAAAGGCCAACGCGCCGAAGAACAGGATCGAAGGGCTCGAGGTGATCGCGGTCGATCGCCTCGAGCAGGCGCTGGAGGCGCTCAAGCATCGCTGAGCACGGCGCGCGCCGCGGCCAGCCCTGCGCGCACCGAGCCTTCGATCGTCGACGGATAGTCACTGGCGGCGGCGTCGCCCGCCAGATACAGACCCGGCACCGAAAGCCGCGTCGGCGGGCGAACGAGGCCCGGACGCGGCACGATGGTGGCGCGCCTGTCGGTCAGCACGGCGGCGGCCAGCGGTGCGCCGAGCCCGAACGCGGCGGCGAGCTGCCGGCTCACCGCCGCCGCCAGGCGATCCTGCGACAGGTTCAGGTGCTGCCCGCTGCCGCTGACGACGACGCTCAGTACACCGGCGCAGTCGGCGTCGCTGTGCCCGCGGTCGAAGACCCATTGGCCGAAGTCGCCAAGTTCAGGCCGCTCGCGCAGCGCGTACAGCGGATGCGCCAAGCGTGTATCTGGCGGGTAGCGCAGATAGACGGTCGCGATCGGCGCGGCTTCGATGGCGGCGAGCAGCGCCGCGTCGGCCGGCGCGCAGGGACGCAGCAACTCCGCGGCGCGCG
>DATLZG010000302.1:0-3800 GCA_035574095.1 Burkholderiaceae bacterium
GACGGCGTCGCGCGCGGCACGCCACGCGGTCGCCGCGCAGGCGGCGACGAACAGCGCATACGCCGCGCTCCATGCGTAGGACTGCGCGCGCGAGGTCGCGAACGGTTCGATCGCGAACGGGAACGCCAGCAGGCCGATCAGCGAGCCGAAGTTCGACAGCGCGAACAGGCGGTACACGGTTTTCTCGGGGAAGCGATGCGCGACCCATTTCTGCAGCAGCGGCCCGGTGGTGGCCAGCAGGAAGTACGGCAGGCCGATGGTGGCCGCGAGCAGCACGAGGATCGCGGCCGCGGCATCCTGTCCGCCGCCGGGCTTCAGCGCTTCGTGCGGGACGATCGGCAGGAAGACCAGGCTCGCAATGAGCAGCGCGATGTGCAGGCGCGCCTGCGCGCGCGGCCCGAGCCGGCGCGTGATCAGGTGTGAATACGCGTAGCCTGCCAGCAGCAGCACCTGGAAGAACACCATGCAGGTGGTCCATACGGCCGAGGTGCCGCCGAACCAGGGCAGGATCTGCTTGGCGATGATCGGCTGGACGAGGAACAGCAGAAAAGCGGACAGGAAGATGGTCGCGGCGAATAGCAGCATCGGCGGGCGGCCAAAAAAGGGGCGCGATTCTCGCACGCGGCTCGGGCCACGGCGCACGCCGCCGTCGCCGCCCAGGCCAACGGAAAACCGTCGATCGACAACGGATAACGGAGCACGGAGCGCGGCAATTCCGCCATTCGGGCGACTCAAGCGATACCGCGTGCTGCCGTAGTGCAGCGAGGGCCGCTGCAATTCGCGGCCGGAGTACCGCGATGTTCGAGTTCCCACCAGTTCGGCGCGAAACGGGGCCGGAGCCGATCGACCTCGGCGTGGTCATGCCCGGCTGGCAGCCGGTGGTGGCGCGCGATCTGCGGCCGGTCGGGTTTCGCATCGCGCTGCGTGCCGCCGACGCGGCTGCGGCACCGTTGGCGCGGGTGCTCGACGGCGTGCTGGGCGGGTTCGTCGCCGATGGAGCGACCGGCTTCCCGCACGGACTGGTGGTGCTGGCGCCGCTCGACCTGCCGCTCGACGATTCGCTCGCGCGATGGGTTGCGCCGCGCAACGTACTGCTCGAAGTGGGGCAGCAGGCGCTCGCCGATCCCGCCGGCCTGAAGTTGCTGCTCGAAGTGCAGCGGCACGGCGTGCGGCTCGTGCTGCGCGTGACCGACCGCGCGGCGCTCGTGCGCGAGCGGCTGCCGCTGTTCCAGTACATCGCGACCGACGCGGCGGCGTGCCAGCAGCCGGCCCCGCGCGAGTCGGCACTGTTCGCGCTGCATCCGCAATCGCGTTCGGCGGTGGCCGGCGCGTTCGCCAACGGCGCGCACGCGGTGGTCGGCTGGCCGCTGGCGGAGGCCGCGGTCGACGCGACCGGCCAGCTACAACCGCAACAAAGGGCCGTGCTGGAGTTGATCCGCCTGGTGCAGTCCGACGCCGACGGCAAGGCGTTGGAGCGGGCGTTCAAGGCCGAGCCCGTGCTTTCCTACATGCTGCTGACGCTGGCCAATTCACCGGCGTTCGTGCGCGGCACGCCGATCGCCTCGATCGGGCAGGCGATCTCGCTGCTCGGTTACCAACGGCTGGTGAAGTGGCTGGTGCTGCTGATGGTGGTCGCCGCCAAGAGCAGCAAGGCCTTGCCGTTCATCTACACCGCGGTGGCGCGCGGCTTCTTCATGGAGAACCTGGCGGCGGTGGCGGGCGCGCAAGGCAACGCGCGCGACGAGTGCTTCGTCACCGGCGCGTTCTCGCTGCTCGACAAGATCACCGGCCGTTCGCTGGCGCAACTGTTCGACGAGGTGCCCTTGCCGTCGGCGATCGCGGCCGCGCTGATCGATGCCAGCGGCCCCTACGCTGCGCACTTGGGTCTGGCGCGGGCGCTGGAGACCGCCGACCCCGAGACCGCCGATTCGCTTTCCGCCGAACTCAATCTCCCGCGCGCCGAGATCAACCGCGCGCTGCTGCAGGCGCTCGCCGCCACCGACGCGCTGCAAAGCGCAGTCTGAAACCGAGACCGCAGCCGTCGACGCAGATGACGCGGACGGGCGCGGATAAGACACACAGCGTGCGCTCGAACCGCGTCGGTCCGCGTCGATCCGCGTCGAAAAGCGCGCTCAGTTCGGCGCGTGCACCCAGCTGGAGCCGCATTGCGGCAGATCGGCGCGTGCCTCGGCGAGCACGATCGAGCCGCTATCGCCGACCGCGATGAACTGCCGCACGCTGCGCGCGAACGATACGGTGCGCGCGTTGGCGCCGAACGCATCCGTGTACCAGATGGTCGGCCCGGCGGCGTTGCGCATCACGTCGGCGCCGAAGAATGCGGCGCGGCGGCAGGCGTTGAACTGCTGCGACGCCGGGGCGTCGAATGCGAGGCGCTGATTGACCGGCGTGCGTGGACCGTCGGGCGCAAGCACCGCGCAGGCGCCGCCGCGCGCCTGACGCACGATGCTGCCGGCGCGCGACGGATCGGTCACCAGATTGCCGGTGGCATCGAGCCCGGAATAACAGAGGTCGATCGTGCGCGCCAGCCCGGCGTCGAAGTAACGCGCCGGGTTGTAGACCGCGAACGCCGGCGCCAGCGTGGCCAGCTCGGTGCCGTCGGCACGGCGCAGGCGCAGCCGCGTCTCCCAGCGCTCGGCGAGCCCCGCGTCGTAATCGGACAGTTGCCCGCTCGGAACGAAGATCTCGGCGAAGACGCGACCGCGCGCCGGAATCTGACGGCCGAGCTCGTTGCCGCCGGCCGGCGAGTTCGGCGGCACCGGCGCGGCGCCGGCATCCTGCAGCACCGGCACGCCGTTGACGACATCGATCGTGAAACTGCCCGGCGCGCCGTAAACCGCCATCGCGCTGACGATCAGCTTGACCGGATACTGCGACTGCGCGCTGCCGCGGTTGCAGTCCATCGCATAGACGACCGAGAACAGATTGCTGGCGAACGCATCGGCGCTCGCGGCGCCCTGGTTGTAGGCGGCGAACAGATCGCAGGCAAGGTCGATCCCCTGCGGTACGCCGTTGACGAGCCGTGTGCGCGGCACGCCGTTGGCGAACACGATCTTGTAGCCGGTGTGCTCCTCGGGCCGCGGGGTGGCGGTGCCTTCCAGCTGCTCCGCGACATAGCCGAACGGAATGCCGCTGACGGCCAGTTCGGCGCTGTCCAGCGTGCCATTACGGTTGGCGTCGAAGCCGAAGTGCCGCTGCAGGTCCGGCCACAGCGCGGAGTTACGCGGGTCCAGACCGTGGTCGTGACCGAAGCGGCACGGCTGGCCGGTGGCCGGATCGATTTCCTCCGGCGCGTGCCAGGTCGGGTACTTCTTGCCGTCCGGGCCGACGACGAAAAAGGAATCGTGAAATTCCTTCGTGCAGGTGTCGTGCGGCGCCAGCGGCGTCCAGCGTCCCATCGCGTGGCTGGCCGGCGCGCCTGCGCCGCCGCCTCCGCTGCCCGCCGGATCGCCGGCGCACGAAACGACGATCGCACCGGACAGCGCGGCGATCGCCAGCCCGGCGGCCAGCGTTCGTTTTGCAATCGACGCCAGCGTCGCGCGCCGCATCTCACAGCCCGTGCGAAAGCGCGGGTTCGCGCGCGCTCATCCAATCGAAGAAGCCGCGCGCGCCGAGCACGCGATCGGCCAGCCGCTCGGCGGCGCGCACGCGCGCGGCCAGATCGTGCCCGGCGAAACACGCCTCGACCAGCGCCGCGCCGGCGGGGTCGATCTGCGCCAGCGCCTGCATTCGCTCCTTCGGCCGCGGCAGCCATTGACCGTGCGCCGCGAACATCAGCTCCA
>DATLZG010000303.1:0-4531 GCA_035574095.1 Burkholderiaceae bacterium
GCCGCGGCGCCCGACGGCGGCATGGACCTGCTGTTCGAATGTCCGGTGGAGCGACTCGCCGATCCGCTGTCCGTGAACGCGGCAGGCGGCCCGCGGCTGGCGCTGCGGCCGCTGCCGTACGAACTGATCGATCCGACCGCGTAGCGATGCAGCACTGGTACGTCTATTACAAGCTGTCCGCTGCCGAGGCGGCGCCGGTCGCTGCGCGCGTGCGGCGGATGATCGAGTCGCTGCCGGCTGACGGACCGCGCGGCCGGCTACTGAAGCGCGCGGATGGCGGCGAAGAAATGACGCTGATGGAGGTGTACGAACCGGTCGCCGATGCGCGAAACTTCGAGGCGACGTTGGCGCGCGCTCTGGCGGCGAGCGGACTGCCTGCCGAGTTGCTGGCGCGCCGGCGCACCGAGCGTTTCGAGGACTTTTGAGCATGTGCCTGGCCGTCGTCGCCTGGTATTCGCACCCTGACTACCCGCTGGTCGTGGTCGCCAATCGCGACGAGTTCTACGCGCGCCGCGCGCGGCCGGCCTCGTGGTGGGGGCAGTCCGTCTCGATGCTCGGCGGCCGCGACGAGGAAGCCGGCGGCACGTGGTTCGGCGTAAACCGCCGCGGGCGCTTTGCGCTGATCACCAACGTGCGCGCGCCGACCGAGCGCAACCCGCACGCGCCGTCGCGCGGGGCGCTGGTGGTGGCTGCGCTGCAGGCGAACGAACCGCTGGGCGTGTGGCTGCGCGGCGCAGCCGAGCGGGCGCGCGCGTTCAACGGCTTCAATCTGATCGCCGGCGATGCGCTGGCGCTGCGCGACCGCCGCAGCGAGCCCGAGCTGCACTACTTCAGCAATCGGCTGGACGATGGTCCGCGCAAGCTGGCGCCGGGCATCTACGGACTGTCGAACGCGTTTCTGGACACACCGTGGCCGAAGGTCACGCGTACCGTCGCGCGCTTTGCCTGCCAGATCGCGCAGAAGGTCGACGTCGATGCGCTGCTGCGCATGATGGCCGACCGCGAGCCGGCGCGCGATCACGAGTTGCCGGCGACCGGGGTGCCGCTCGACTGGGAGCGTGCGCTGTCGGCGGTGCTGATCCGCGCCAACGGCTACGGCACGCGCGCAACCACCGTGCTGACGGTACGCGCCGACGGGCTGGTCACGTTCGTCGAACGCAGCTTCGATCCGGACGCGCCGGACGCGTACACCGACCGCCGCTTCGAGTTCACGGTTGGTCGCGTCAGCGATCTGGCCGACGGCGGCCGCAATTCCCGCTGAGACTCAGAGGCGCCGCCGCATCGTCACGTGCGCGATGCCGGCTTCTTCGAACGTATCGCCTGCGACGGCGAAGCCGAAGCGGGCGTAAAACGGCACCGCGTGCAGCTGCGCGCTGAGAACGACCTCGGCGTGGCCGCGCCGGCGCGCTTCTTCGATCAGCGCGGCGAGCAGCGCCGCGCCGACGCCGCGACCGCGCGCTTCGCGCAGCACCGCCATGCGGCCGATATGACCGTCGGGCAGCAGCCGGCCGGTGCCGAGCGGCCGGCCGGCGCGATCGCGCGCGATCGCGTGCACGCTTACCGGGTCGAACTCGTCGATTTCGATTTCCGCCGGCACCTTCTGTTCGATGACGAACACCGCGGTGCGGATCGGCTCCGCCTCGGCGCGCAGCGCGTCCCACGCGCCGAGCTCGACCGTTAGCTCAGCGGGCGGCATCGGCTTCCAACGGCGGAACGAGTTCGTAGGCGCGAATCAGCGTGCGGATCTTGTCCGGCCACGGCTGGGATTTTTTCTGCACAGGATCGGCGTTGACGTAAATCAGCTCGGCCGCGATCAGCGGCTTGTCCGTCTCGCTCTGGCGGAACAGCTCCAGCGCGAAGCGCATGCTGCTGCGCCCCAGTTGCGCGGTGCGCCCGCAGATGAACAGTTCGTCGTCGTAGACGGCGCCGGCGAAATACTCGATGGTCGCCTTGCGCACGAAGGTGTCGGTGCCGAACGCGACCATGTCCTGCGGGTAGCGCAGGCCGACGGCGCGCCAGTATTCGGTGACGGCGACGTCGCAGTAGGTCAGATAGTGGCCGTTGAAGACCACGCCCTGCATGTCCACCTCGGCCCAGCGCACGCGCAGCGGCACCCGCAATCGGTAGTCGGCGAAGGCCATCACTTCGCTCCTTTCTTCGCGTCCCCGGCGATCACGACAGTCATCTTCGCCGGGTCGATGTGCCGCCGCACGGCTGCCAGCACCTCGTCCGGCGTCAACGCGCGCACGCGGTCTTCCACTTGCTTGCTGAACGCGAAGGTGCGGCCCGCGTCGAGCAACTGGATCCAGGCGGCGGCGAGCGTGCCGTCGTCCGAGCGCGCCAGCAGGCGTTCCTGCAACAGCCCGTTGCGCGCGTCGTCGATCTCTTTCTGCGTAAAACCGTCCTTCAACATGCGTTCGATCTCTTCGCGCACGGCCGCTTCGAAGCGCTGGGCGTTCTGCGGCGCGACCAGCCCGCCGATCTGCCACGCGCCGGCGCGGTCGAGCGAGCGCACGAGCAGCGTCGAGCCGGCGCCGTACGAAATCCCATCGCGCTGGCGCACGCGGTCGATCAGCCGGTTGCTGAGCCCGGATCCGCCGCCGAAGATGTAGTTGGCCAGCAGCAGCGGCGGGAAATCGGCGTCGTCATCGCGCAAGGCGACGTTGATGCGTGCGCGATAGACGGCGTTCTCCTTGTCCGGCGTGTCGACGAAAATGCGCTTCGCCGCCACTTCGCGCGGTTCCGGCAGCACGCGCGCGTACGGCGCTTTCGATTGCCAGCCGGCGAACAGCTCGCGCGCCAGCGCTTCGATCTCGCGGGCCTCGAAGTCGCCGACGACGGCAATCTCGCCGCGCGCCGTGCCCCAGAAGTTCTGATGGAAGCGGCGCGCGTCGTCGACCGTCGCCCTCTGCAACGCCTCGATGCGTTCCGCCAGCGGCATGTAGTAACGGGGGTCGCCCGGCGGGTAAGTGTTGAAGTGCGCGAGCAGCGCATCGCGCGAGCGTTCGACCGGATCGTTCAGTTGCGCCTGCAGGCCGGTCAGCATCTCGCGGCGCAGTTGTTCGAATTCGTCGCCCGGAAAGTTCGCCTCGTGCATCACGTGCGCGGAGAAAGCAAGGGCCGCCGCCAGATTGGCGCGCGAGGTCTGGAAGTTGCGCACCGACCCGGTCATCTTCAAGCGGGTCTTCTCGTCCGCAATCTGCTGGCGCGTGAACTTGTTCGTGCCGCGCTCCAGCATCGCCTCCGCCAGCTGCGCGTTCAGGTTCTGACCCAGCAGACTACGCTCGTCGCCCCAGCGGAAGTTCATCGCCACGTTGACCGTCTCGCCGCGTGTCTTTCTCGGCAGCAGCGCGATCTTCAGTTCACCGACCGTCACCACGCGCGTGCGGCGGTCGATGTTTGCCTGCGACGGATCGAAGGCTTCGCCGGCCGCCACCGCCGCGCGCGGCTTGAATTGCGCCAGCCGCTCGGCCGCGCTCGGCGCGGCAGGAATCTCGGCCCGCTGCGGATTGTCTTCGGGCAAGAACAGTCCCACCGTGCGGTTGTCGCGCCTGAAGTACCGGCGTGCGACATCCTGCACGGCATCGCCGGCCACCGAAGCGACGCGGTCGCGATGGAGGAAAAACAGGCGCCAGTCTCCCAGCGCGATGGACTCCGACAGCGCGACCGCGAAGTCTTCGGGGCTGGCGAGCAGCCGCTCGTAGTGGGTCTCCGCGTCCTTGCGCACGCGCTCGAGTTCGGCGGTGGTCGGCGCTTGCGACGCGAGGCTGCCCTCCACTATCTCGACCAGTCGGTCGCGCGCGCTTTCGACGGGGTCGCCCTTCTTGACCACCGCGCCGAAAAGAATCGCGCCCGGGTCTTTGGTCCCCAGCGTGAACGCGAATACCTGCGCCGCCATGCCCGTCTGCACCAACTCTTTGTGCAGCCGGCCGTTCGGGGTGTTACCGAGTATCTCGGCGGCCACACTCAGTCCTTCAAAATCCGGATGCAACCCGGACGGGATGCGGTACGCGACGACCGCGATCTGGATATCGCCTTTGCGTCGCACGGCGAACGAGCGTTCGCCGTCCTGCGTGGGCTCCTGGGTCCATTCGGTCGGCAGCGCGCGCTTCGGCTTCGGAATGCGGCCGAAGGTCTGCGCGATCCAGGCCAACGTCTTCGTTTCGTCGAACTTGCCGGCCACGATCAGCGTGGCGTTGTCCGGCTGGTAGTAGCGCCGGTAAAACGCCTGCAGGTTCTCGATGCGCACGTTCTCGATGTCGCTGCGGTTGCCGATCGTCGACTTGCCGTAGTTGTGCCAGTCGAACATCGTCGCCAGCGTGCGCTTGAACATCACCTGCGCCGGGCTGCTTTCGCCCAGTTCGAACTCGTTGCGCACGACGGTCATTTCCGAGTCGAGGTCCTTTTTCGCGATGAACGAATTGACCATCGCGTCGGCCTTCCACGCCAGCGCCCAGCGCAGGTTGTCGTCGCTCGCTTGGAAGGTCGAGAAGTAGTTGGTGCGATCGACCCAGGTGGTGCCGTTGTTGCG
>DATLZG010000304.1:0-6702 GCA_035574095.1 Burkholderiaceae bacterium
GAGCCGGCGCCGCCCGTCGCACCGGCGCCGACCGTGATCGGCGCCACCAGCACGCTGTTGGAGCCGGTGTGCACGTCATCTTCGATCACCGTGTGGTGCTTGTTGGCGCCGTCGTAGTTGGCCACGATCGTGCCCGCGCCGATGTTCACGCGGCTGCCGACCGTCGCGTCGCCGACGTACGCGAGATGGTTGGCCTTCGAGCCGCGCCCGAAGGACGAGTTTTTCACTTCGACGAAATTGCCGATATGCACGTCGTCGGCAAGCTTGACGTCCGGACGCGTGCGGGCGAACGGCCCGATGCGCGCGTTGGCGCCGATCGTCGCCCGCTCCAGGAAGCAGAAACCGAGCACCTCGGTGCCGGCACCGATCGAGCAGTCGCGGATGAAGTTGTGCGGGCCGATGTGCACGCCATCGGCAAGCTCGACCTTGCCTTCGAACACGTTGCCGACGTCGATGAACACGTCGGCACCGACCGTCAGTTCGCCGCGCACGTCGATGCGCGCCGCATCGGCAAGCGTGGCGCCGGCTTCCATCAGCCGCTCGGCGATGCGCCTCTGCGCCAGCCGCTCCAACTGCGCGAGCTGCGCCCGGCTGTTGACGCCGAGCGCCTCGTCGGCGTCCTCGGCCGCCACGGCCGCGACGTGCAGTCCTTCGGCGACCGCCTGCGCGACGACATCGGTCAGGTAGTACTCGCGCTGCGCATTGTCGGCCGAGAGCCGCTCCAACCACCGCTTCAGGCGCGCGGTGGGCGCCACCAGGATGCCGGTGTTGACCTCGTCGATCGCGCGTTCGTCGGCACTGGCGTCGCGCTCTTCGACGATCTTCAGCACGTTGCCGTGCCAGTCGCGCACGACGCGACCGTAGCCGGTCGGGTCGGCCAGCCGCACCGTCAGCAGCCCCACCCCTTCGTGCCGACCGTCGGCGGCAGTCGTCAGCAGGCGGTCGAGGGTGCTCGGGCGCAGCAGCGGTACGTCGCCGTACAGCACCAGCGTCGGCCGCGATTCGTCCAGCAGCGGCGCCGCTCGCTGCACCGCGTGTCCGGTGCCAAGCTGCGGCTCCTGCAACACGAACTGCACATCGGGCTCGGTTGCAAACGCCGCCCGCACGGCCTCGGCGCCGTGGCCGATTACGACTACGATGCTCGCGCGCACCGCCCGTTCGGCGGCTACCGCGCGCGCGGTGGCGAGCACGTGAGCTAGCATCGGCCTGCCCGCCAGCCTGTGCAGCACTTTCGGCCGCGCCGAACGCATGCGCTTGCCTTGGCCGGCGGCCAGGATGACGATATTCATCGCGCGTGGATAGGGAACTTGCGCAGGGCGCCGAATCGTAGCACCGGGGTGCGGGCCGGCCGGCTTGCGGCCGTCGCGCTGCTCCTGTTCGCCGCCGCGTGCTCGACGCTGAAGCTCGGTTACAACAACGCCGACAGCCTGCTCACGTTCGCGCTCGACTCGTACTTCGATCTGGACGACGCCCAAGAGCAATTGGCAAGGGAGCGCGCCCGCACGATCGTCGCCTGGCACCGCGCGACGCAGTTGCGCGGCTACGTCGAGCTGATCGAAGCCGCCGGCCGACGCATCGAAGCGGGCGTGAGCGCCGACGAGGTGCTCGACTTTTACGTCGCGATGAACCGCCGTCTGGTGGCCATCGGAGAGCGTTCGGCACCGGACGCGGCGCTGCTGGCTCTGACGCTGACGCCGGCGCAGATCGAGCACTTCGCCGACAAGCTGGCGCAGGACAGCGCGAAGGCGCGCCGACAGCTGGCGCGCAACGCGGGGCGCGACGCGCTCGAAGAGCGGATCGAGGCGAGCGTGCAGCGCGCCAAGGAGTGGTTCGGGTCGGTCACGCCGGAGCAGGAAAGGTTGATCCGCGCCAACCTCGCGCAGCGGACGGGCGACGACGCCTGGTGGCTGGCCGAACGCGAGCGGCGGCAGCGGGAACTGATCGCGATTTTGCAGCGCATTGTCACCGAGCGGCCGGCAGTTGAGCTGGCCGCGCGCTGGTTCGACGAGTACTTCGCGCGGCTCGCGCAGCCCGCCGATCCCGAGCGGCACGCGCAACTGCAGCGCTTCCGGCGCGGCAATGCGGAGCTGATCGCGCAGCTGATCAACAGCGCCTCGCCGGCGCAGAAGGCGGCCTTGCTGAGGAAGCTGCGCGGCTACGCCGACGATTTCACGACGCTCGCCGCCGCGGGCAGCCGCGGCTGAACGCCGGCGCGGCCACGACCCTCACCCGGGACCCGAGGTCGCCCTCGAATGCGAGGTTTCGGCGGCGTTCGTCACGACGTCCGCGTCACTCGTGAGCATCCGGGCTAGCGGTGCGTCGCGCTGTGCGGCGGCGCGTGGTGTGCGCGCGCGCGGTGGGCGCGGTTGCCCGCAGTCGGCACCAGCGACCCCGCATACATGCCGATTCCCGCCAGGATGAAGCCGCCGAGCACCGAAGGAACGACCTCGCCGAGCGGCGTGAAATCGAGCAGCGCCCAAGTCGCCATGCCGAGCACGATCGACCACACCGCGCCCTGCGTGGTCGAGCGCCGCCAGTACAACCCGCACACCAGCGGCCAGAACGCGCCGACCACCGGGAACTGGTAGGCCTTGGCCACCAGTTCGTAAATCGGCGTGCCTTCCATGCGGATCGAATAGGCGAGCACCGCGACCGCGAACACGAACACGGTGATGCGCATCGCGCGCAGTTCCTTCTTGTCCGACAGCGGGACGAAGTTCTTCAGGATGTTCTCGACGAAAGTCGTGGAGGGAGCGAGCAGCGTGGCCGAGGCGGTCGACATGATCGCGCTCAGCAGGGCGCCGAAGAACATCACTTGCAGCCAGGTCGGCATGTGCTGCATCACGAGCGTGGGCAGGATCTTCTGCGGGTCTTCCTGCAGTAACGAGCCCGCCGCCTGCGGCATGATCAGAAACGCCGACAGGCCGATGAACATCGGCACGAACGCGAACGCCAGATACGACAAGCCGCCGATGATCGGTCCGCGCACGGCGGTATCGACGTTCTTGGCCGACATCACGCGCTGGAACACGTCCTGCTGCGGGATCGAGCCGATCATGATCGTGATCGCCGCGCCAAGCCAGAACAGCCAAGCGTGCAGCGTCGGCTCCGGCCAGAACGAGAACATGTCTTTGGCCGCCGCGTAGTCGATGACCGGGGCGACGCCGCCGGCCAGGTTCGCCGCATAGAACGCGATCAGCGTCAGCCCGACGACGATGATCAGCATCTGAAAGAAGTCGGTCAGCGCGACCGACCACATGCCGCCGAAGACCGTGTAAAGCAGAACGACGGCCGTGCCGAGCGCCATGCCGGTGGCGATCGAGATCGCGCCATTGGATAGCAGCGAAAACACCAGCCCGAGCGCCGTGATCTGCGCCGCCACCCAGCCCAGATACGAGATCATGATCACCGCGGCCGAGAAGATCTCGACGCCGCGGCCGAAGCGTTGGCGGTAAAAGTCGCCGATCGTCAGCAAGTTCAGCTTGTACAGGCGGGCGGCGAAGAACATGCCGACGAACACCAGGCACAGGCTGGCGCCGAACGGATCTTCGACCGTTTTCGACAGCCCGCCCTCGATGAACTTGGCCGGAATGCCAAGCACGGTTTCGGAGCCGAACCAGGTGGCGAACGTGGTCGTCACGACCATGATCAGCGGCAGCGATCGTCCGGCGATCGCGTAGTCGGCGGTGTTCTTCACACGCATCGCGGCGTACAGACCGATGCCGATCGACACCAGCAAGTACAGGACGATGAAGCCGATCAGCGTCATGGCGGGCTCCGTCAGGGCGAACGAGTGCGCGACGATAAGACCAAGCGGCCGCCGCGCTCAACAGGCGCGGCCGGAATTGCGCCGTGCGCCGATGCGCCGATACAACCGCGGCCGCAAGTCCGGCGGGCGGTCACATGCCGCGGAACAGGTGCGCGAAGCTGCGGCTGACCTCCAGCCGCTCGGGACGATCTTTCAGCGCCAGTATCAGCCGGTCGTCTTCGCGTAGCAGGTGCGCGATCGCGGTCGAGTTGACGATCGTCGAGCGGTGGATCTGCCAGAAGGTCTCCGGGTCCAGTTCTTCGAGCAGCTCCTTCAGCGGCTTGCGGATCAGCGCTTCGGCGTCGCGCGTCACGACCCGCGTGTATTTCAGATCCGACTGGAAGTAGCTCACCTCGCCGACCGGAATCAGCCGAATCTGGTTGCCGACCGAGGCCTGGATCCACTTCAGACGCGTCGCGCTAGGCTTGCCCAGCGCGGCGGCGATTTGCGCGATCGCCTCCGCCAGCCGATCGCCCGGCGGAATCGGCTGTCCCACGCGCGCTTTGAGGCGCTCGACCGTCTCGCGCAGCCGCGCCTCCGACGCGGGCTTGAGCACGTAATCGATCGCGCCGCGCTCGAACGCCGCCACCGCGTACTGGTGATACGCGGTCACGAAGACGACATGCGTCAGCCCCTTGACGTGAGCTGCCGCCTGCAGTCCGTTCATTCCCGGCATCTCGATGTCCAGGAACGCGATATCGGGGCGCTGCCGGGCCACCAACTGCACCGCCTCATCGCCGTGTGCCGCGACGCCGACGATCGCCAGCTCCGGCCAAAGCGCGGCCAGCGTCTCCGCCAGTTGCGCACGCAGCAACGGTTCGTCGTCGGCGATCACGGCGGTGGGACGGGCAACGTTCACGGCGGCGGCGTCTCCGGGAGCTGTTTCTTCACGCGCGACCACTCTTCGCTCGACATCACCAGCACGCGCGGCCGGCGCGCGTCCGCCTCCGCTTCGAGCACGCGCGGGATGCGCACGGTGGCGATCGTGCCGCGCGGCTCGTTCGCGGCAAGCGTGAGTTCGGCGGCCTCGCCGTAGGTGAGCCACAGGCGGCCGCGTGCGTTGGCGAGCCCCGCGCCGGTCGAGGCCTCGGTGACCGCAGCTTCGCGGGCGGAGGCCAAGCCGACGCCGGTGTCGGCGACCTCGATCACCACCGCGGCGCCTTCCTCGCGCGCGCGCACTTCGACACGGCCGCCTTCGACGAGCGGGGCGATGCCGTGCTTGATCGCGTTCTCGACCAGCGTCAGCAGCACCAGCGGCGGCAGCTCCACCGCGCGCAGCGTCTCCGGCACGTCGACCGCGAAGTCGAGCCGCCCGCCCAGCCGCAGGCGCATGATCTGCAGGTAGTGGCGCACGTGATCGGCCTCGCGTCCCAGCGCGACGCGTTTGGCGCGCATGTCGGGCACCGAAGTGCGCAGATACTCGATCAGCGAGTCGGTCATCGCCAGCGCATCGGGCGCGTTCTTCTGGATCAGAAAGCGCAGGTTGGCGAGCGTGTTGTACAGGAAGTGCGGCTCGATCTGCGCCTGCAGCAACCGCAGCTCGGACTCGGCGCTCTGGCGCGCCAGCCGCTCGCTTGCCGTCTCCGCCTTCAGCGCGCGCGTGACCGCTGCGCGCTCGCGCCGACGCAGCCGTGCAACCAGATCGGGTACGCCGTACACCACCAGCATCAGCGCGCCGAAGAACCACCAGATCGAGCCGAAGGTGCCGGCCCACCAGCTCTTGAACGCCTGCCGCCACACCGGATCCGTGTGCACCGCGAAGAACAGGGCGAACGCGACGGTCGTCCCGACGATGGCCTGCAACGCACCGGTGAACGACAACGAGTCCAGGACGCGAAAGCCGACCCAGCAATTGGCAATCGTCGAGGCGAGCGCCCACAGCAGGAAATGCGTGCCGACGACCGCGACGACGCGCTCCGCGAGCGGCCGGCCATCGGCGAACGCGGGCCAGACCGCGATCGACAACAAGACCAAGTAGCCCAGAGCAAGCCAAACCCAGTGGCGCGTCAGCCAGGCGAGCGCGGCGGCAATGTCTTCGCGCTCGCTGGCGAGCGGCCGGCGCAACAGCAACAACCAGGCAAACGCGCGGTGGGATTTCGGCATGCCCCCCATGCTGCGGGCCGGCGCGCATTCGCGCAAGGGCGGCGGCACGAGCCGCGGCGCCGCCGGTACGAACGGCAGCGCGGGCGGAACGAGCTGCGTGCTAATCGGCACGCTTGCCCAACGGCACCGGCCTGCGCTGCGCGCGTTCCAGAAGCCAGGCATCGGCAGCGCGCGCCTGCGCTGTGGTGAGCGCCTGCGGACGCACGGCACCGGGCGGCGCCGGCAGCACCAGGTTGGCGTTCCAGCTTTCGCCGGCGCGCATCGCCAGCGGCGCCGGCAGCGCATCGACCAGCGCTTCGTCGATCCACGGGGCGATGTGTCGCAGCGCCAGTTTCACGCGCGGCTGGATGGCCGGCTCGGCCAGGCGCCCGCGCTGGCCCCAGCGCACGATCAGGGTGTTGCCGGTGGTGCCGGGGCCGATCTTGTCGGTGATCGCCACGTCGCGCCGCGCGCCGTGGCGGTGGAACATCATGAACTCCTCCAGCAGCATCGCGATGTCTTCGCGCGTGGTCGAGTAGCTGTACTCGTCGGTCGCGCGATCGGCGGAGAAGAACCCTGCGACCTGTTGCGGGGTGTACGCGCGCTGCGTCGCGTCCGCAATGGCCCCGAAGAACTTCACCTGGGCCAGCCCGCGCATGATCGCCGACGTCAGCGGCAACTGTTGGTCGAGCAGGTCGGACGGCAACTGGCGCTGCGTGTAGCGCGGGCCGATGTTGTCCCACACCGTGCGCGTGGGGTCGAGCGCGCCACGCGCCGCCGGCGGCAGAAAATCGCCGGCGTGCGCCAGCTCG
>DATLZG010000305.1:0-10824 GCA_035574095.1 Burkholderiaceae bacterium
TTTCGCGCAACAGGCGCAGCGGCGTGTACGGCTCGGCTTGATCCTGGCCGAGATCGTGCGCACGCAGCGGCTGCAGGCGCGGCAGGATCAGATCCGTAAGGCGGTCGAGGAGATCGCGCAGAGCTACGAAAGGCCGACCGAGGTGATCCAGTGGTACCTCGGCAACCGCGAGCGCCTGTCGGAGCTGGAAAATGCCGTCACCGAGGACAACGTCGTCGCTTGGGTACTGCAGCAGGCGCAGACGGTGCAGACGCCGGTGGCGTTCGACGAACTGATGGGGCACGGCCGTTAGCCGCGGCCGGCCGGATTGCAGGAGTGGTCATGAGCAGCAGGGAAATCATCGAGCCGCACGGCCTCGGCATGGTGCCGATCGTCATCGAACAAAGCGGGCGCGGCGAGCGCGCGTACGACATCTACTCGCGCCTGCTACGCGACCGCGTGGTTTTCATCGTCGGTCCGATCAACGAGCAGACCGCGAACCTGGTGGTGGCGCAGTTGCTGTTCCTCGAGTCGGAGAATCCCGACAAGGACATCGCGCTGTACATCAATTCGCCGGGCGGGGCGGTCAGCGCCGGCATGGCGATTTACGACACGATGCAGTTCATCAAGCCCGATGTATCGACGATCTGCGTCGGCATGGCCGCCAGCATGGGCGCGTTTCTGCTCGCCGCCGGCGCGCGCGGCAAGCGCTACTCGCTGCCGAATTCGCGCATCATGATTCATCAACCGCTGGGCGGCGTGCAGGGGCAAGCAGCCGACATCGAGATCCACGCGCGCGAGATCCTGTACCTGCGCGAACGGCTGAACAAGATTCTCGCCGAGCGCACCGGCCAGAGCGTGGACCGCATCGCGAAGGACACCGATCGCGACAACTTCATGTCGGCGGAGGATGCAGTAAAGTACGGACTGATCGACAAGATCTTCGTCAAGCGCGGGGAAGGCGCGTAACGCGCGCGGCGCAGGCACGGGCACACGACTTATGTCGGACAAGAAGGGTTCCAGCGAGAAGCTGCTGTATTGCTCCTTCTGCGGCAAGAGCCAGCACGAGGTCAAGAAGCTGATCGCCGGCCCGTCGGTGTTCATCTGCGACGAGTGCATCGACCTGTGCAACGACATCATCCGCGACGAGTCGAGCGGCGAGACGGCGGCGAGCGGCGCGCGTTCCGATCTGCCGACCCCGACCGAGATCAAGGCCATCCTCGATCAGTACGTGATCGGGCAGGAAAAGGCGAAGCGGATTCTTTCGGTCGCGGTTTACAACCACTACAAGCGGCTGAAGCACCTAAGCGCGAAAGACGACGTCGAACTGGCGAAGAGCAACATCCTGCTGATCGGTCCGACCGGGTCGGGCAAGACGTTGCTGGCACAGACGTTGGCGCGGCTGCTGAATGTGCCGTTCGTAATCGCCGATGCGACCACGCTGACCGAGGCCGGTTACGTCGGCGAAGACGTCGAGAACATCATTCAGAAGCTGCTGCAGAACTGCAACTACGAAGTCGAAAAGGCGCAGCGGGGAATCGTTTACATCGACGAGATCGACAAGATCTCGCGCAAGAGCGACAACCCGTCGATCACGCGCGACGTTTCCGGCGAGGGCGTGCAGCAGGCGCTGCTGAAGCTGATCGAGGGCACGATCGCCGCGGTGCCGCCGCAGGGAGGGCGCAAGCACCCGAACCAGGATTTCGTGCAGATCGACACGACCAACATCCTGTTCATCTGCGGCGGCGCGTTCGACGGCCTGGAAAAGATCATCCGCAATCGCACCGAGAAAAGCGGCATCGGCTTCGGCGCCGAGGTGATCGGGCAGAGCGGTCGCTCGGTCGGCGAGTTGCTGCGCGAGGTCGAGCCCGAAGACCTGATCAAGTTCGGCTTGATTCCTGAATTGGTCGGCCGGCTGCCGGTGGTGGCGACCCTCGACGAACTGTCGGAGGAGGCGCTGGTGCAGATCCTGGTCGAGCCGAAAAACGCTCTGATCAAGCAGTTCCAACGCCTGCTGGCGATGGAGGGGGTGGACCTCGAGGTCCGTCCCGACGCGCTGACGGCGATCGCCAAGAGGGCACTAAAGCGACGCACCGGCGCGCGCGGACTGCGGTCGATCGTCGAGAGCGTGCTGCTCGACGTGATGTTCGACCTGCCCAGCCTGAAGAACGTCAGCAAGGTCGTCGTCGACGAAAACGCGGTCGCGGGCGGCCGGCCGATTCTGCTGTACTCCGACCAACCCAAGGTGGCGGGCGGGCCGCGCTAGCCGGCCACGGCGGCTTTCCTGGCGAATCGCCCAGGACGGCGTGTTAGAGTGAATTTTTGGCGGCGCCTGCGGTCCATGCGGTCAGCCGGCCGGATCACTTGAGATCGACTTGGCCGCCCGCATCTGCCGCCGTATTCAATCAGGGATTCATCTCATGTCCAGCACCGTTCTGCCTTCGGTCCGCACTTCGTTGCCGCTGCTCCCGCTGCGCGACGTGGTCGTCTTTCCCCATATGGTGATCCCGCTGTTCGTCGGCCGGCCGAAGTCGATCCGCGCTCTGGAAGCCGCGATGGAGAGCGGCAAGAGCATCATGCTGGTGGCGCAGAAAAATGCCGCCAAGGACGAACCGCGCGCCGAGGACATCTACTCGATCGGCTGCATAGCGACGATCTTGCAGCTGCTGAAGCTGCCGGACGGTACGGTCAAGGTCCTGGTCGAGGGGACGCAGCGCGCGAACATCCACACGATCGAGGAGGGCGGCACGCACTTCACCTGCGAGCTGACGCCGATCGCGCCGGAGCAGGCCGCGAACGCGGAAGTCGAGGCGCTGCGGCGCGCGGTGTTTGCGCAGTTCGACCAGTACGTAAAGCTGAACAAGAAGATCCCGGCCGAGATCCTGACTTCGATCGCCGGCATCGACGACGCTGGCCGCCTCGCCGATACGATCGCCGCGCATCTGCCGCTGAAGATCGAGCAGAAGCAGAAGATTTTGGAGATGGCCGGTCTGACCGAGCGCCTCGAGCACCTGCTCGGGCAGCTCGAGACCGAGATCGACATCCTGCAGGTCGAGAAGCGCATCCGCGGGCGCGTCAAGCGCCAGATGGAGAAGAGCCAGCGCGAGTACTACCTGAACGAACAGGTCAAAGCGATCCAGAAGGAACTAGGCGAAGGCGAAGAGGGCGCCGACCTCGAGGAGCTCGAGAAAAAGATCAAGGCTGCGCGCATGCCGAAGCAGGCGCGCCAGAAAGCGGAGAGCGAACTGAAAAAGCTGAAGCTGATGTCGCCGATGTCAGCCGAAGCAACGGTCGTGCGCAACTACATCGACACGCTGGTCAGCCTGCCGTGGAAGAAGAAGAGCAAGATCAACAATGACCTGGCCAACGCGCAGAAAGTGCTCGACGAGGACCACTACGGGCTGGACAAAGTCAAGGAGCGCATCGTCGAGTACCTCGCCGTGCAGCAGCGCGTCGACCGGCTGAAGGCGCCGATCCTGTGCCTGGTCGGCCCGCCGGGTGTCGGCAAGACCTCGCTGGGGCAGTCGATTGCACGCGCTACGAACCGCAAGTTCGTGCGCATGGCGCTGGGCGGCGTGCGCGACGAGGCGGAGATCCGCGGCCACCGCCGCACCTATATCGGTTCGATGCCCGGCAAGATCCTGCAGAACCTGACGAAGGTCGGTGTACGCAACCCGCTGTTCCTGCTCGACGAGGTCGACAAGATGGGGCAGGACTTCCGCGGCGACCCCTCGTCCGCGTTGCTCGAGGTGCTCGATCCCGAGCAGAACCACACTTTCGTCGACCACTACGTCGAGGTCGACTACGACCTGTCGGACGTGATGTTCGTCGCCACCGCGAACACGATGAACATCCCGCCGCCGCTGCTCGACCGGATGGAAGTGATCCGGCTGTCCGGTTACACGGAGGACGAGAAGGTCAACATCGCGATGCGGCATCTGCTGCCGAAGCAGATGAAGAACAACGGCGTGAAGAAGGACGAGCTGGAGATCAGCGATGCTGCCGTGCGCGACATCATCCGTTATTACACCCGGGAGGCAGGCGTGCGGGCGCTCGAGCGCGAGCTATCGAAGATCTGCCGCAAGGTGGTCAAGAACGCGCTGCTGAAAAAGGGCGACAAGGAGAAGGTGAAGATCCGCGTCACACCGCGCAATCTCGACAAGTTCCTCGGCGTGCGCCGCTACACGTTCGGCGTGGCCGAGAAGGAAGCCCAGGTCGGACAGGTCACCGGGTTGGCCTGGACCGAGGTCGGCGGCGAGTTGCTGACGATCGAGGCTGCGGTGATGCCCGGCAAAGGCAACATCCTTCGCACTGGCTCGCTCGGCGACGTGATGAAGGAATCGGTCGAGGCGGCGCGTTCGGTGGTACGCAGCCGGGCGCGGCGGCTCGGAATCCGTGACGAAGCGTTCGAGAAGTTCGACATGCACATTCACCTGCCGGAGGGGGCGACGCCGAAGGACGGACCGAGTGCCGGCATCGCGATCACCACCGCGGTGGTTTCTACGTTGACCGGCATCCCGGTGCGGCCCGACGTGGCGATGACCGGCGAGATCACGCTGCGCGGCGAAGTGCTGCCGATTGGCGGCCTGAAGGAGAAGTTGCTCGCTGCTCTGCGTGGCGGCATCAAGACCGTGCTGATTCCGGAAGACAACGTCAAGGATCTGGCCGAGATTCCGGATCTGGTGAAGAGTCGCCTCGAAATCGTTCCGGTCAAGTGGATCGACAAGGTGCTGGAGATCGCGTTGACGCGCCAGCCGGTGCCGCTCGACGACGGCGAGGTGGCGCCGGCTCCGGTGGCCGCCCCGGCGAGCGCGCCGCAACCGAGCGGATTGATTACGCATTAGAGCGATCGCCTGCCCCGCGTGAGTGCGCGAGCATCGCGCGGGTCACATCGCCACTGTGCGCTACTCGTTTCGTCGCTTGACAGTGACAGGGGCGCGCGGTTGAATACCGGCCCCGGCGCCTCTCACAACGCAACGCTTCGGTAGCGCTCGGCTCGCGTTGCGATGCGCTCTCCCGACCAAACAAACGACAGCACAAAGAGGGGGTTTCAGTGAACAAGACCGAGTTGATCGACCACATCGCCAAACAAGCGGACATTTCTAAGGCCGCGGCGGGACGCGCGCTCGAAGCGCTTGTGGGCGGCATTCGCGCGGCGCTGAAAAAAGGCAACTCGGTGACGCTGGTCGGCTTCGGCACGTTCGCGGTCGGCAAGCGCGCGGCGCGTACCGGGCGCAACCCGCGCACCGGCGCGACGATCAAGATCAAGGCGGCGAAGGTTCCGAAGTTCCGTCCTGGCAAGGCGTTAAAGGATTCGCTAAACTAGCCGTGCTCTTTCGCGGTTGCGCTAGGGTGTTTAGCTCAGTTGGTAGAGCGGCGCCCTTACAAGGCGTAGGTCGGGAGTTCGAACCTCTCAACACCCACCACTCACGCCGGCCGCTGAAAGGAATGTCTTAAGGGGGAGTGGTAGTTCAGTCGGTTAGAATACCGGCCTGTCACGCCGGGGGTCGCGGGTTCGAGTCCCGTCCACTCCGCCACGACTGAGAACGCAGGCAAAAAGGGCGAACCAGGTTCGCCTTTTTTGTTGCCCGAATCGCCCTTGCGCTAGGTGCCTCGTTCATGTTCGACTCGATTCGCTCGCACCGCCGCTGGCTGATGATCTTCCTGCTGGTGCTGGTGTTCCCGTCGTTCGTTTTCTTCGGTGTCCAGGGTTACAACCAGTTCGTGCGCGACGATCGTGCGGTGGCGCGCGTCGCCGGGCAGCCGATCACGCCGGAGGAGTTCGACGCCGCGCAACGGAACCGCCTGGAGCAACTGCGGCGGATGCTCGGCCAGAACTTCGACCCGAAGCTGTTCGACACGCCGGCGGCGCGTGCGGCGACGCTGGAGGCGCTGATCGCAGAGAAGGCGCTGGCGCAGGAGACACAGCGTGCGCACATCGCCGTGACCGCAGAGCGCTTGCGCGAGGTCATCGCCGCGGTGCCCGCATTCCAGCAGGACGGTAAGTTCAGCTACGAGCGCTACAAGACGCTGTTGGCTGCGCAGGGGCAGACCGAACAAATGTTCGAGAGCCGCGTGCGCGCCGATTTGGTGCAGCAGACGCTGCTGCGCGCCGTCGCCGATTCGGCATTCATTCCACGCGCGCTGGCCGAGCGGCTACAGCAGCTCGCCGAGGAGGAGCGCGAGATCCGCGAGCTGCGCCTGCGCCCGGAAGACTTCCTGCGGCAGGTGAAAGTCAGCGACGAACAGGTCGCCGCCTACTATGCAGCCAACCGCGCCGAGTTCGAGACTCCGGAGAGCGTGCGCGCCGAGTACGTGGTACTTACGCTCGACGACGTCGCCGCGCAAATCAGCGTGCCCGAAGCCGAATTGCGCGCGTACTACGAGCAGAACAAGTCCCGCTACGGGCAGGACGAGCAGCGCCGCGCGAGCCATATTTTGTTCACGTTCGGCGCCGACGGCAGCGCGAAAGACAAGGAAGGCGCACGCAAGCTCGCGGAGCAGACGTTGGCGCGGTTGCGCGCGAATCCGGGCGACTTCGCCCGGCTGGCGAAAGAGCTGTCAAAGGATGCCGGATCCGCGGCCAGCGGAGGGGACCTCGGCTTCTTCGGCCGCAACATGATGGTCAAACCATTCGAGGAAGCCGCGTTCAGGTTGAAGGAAGGCGAGATCAGCGACGTCGTCGAGACCGACTTCGGTTTTCACATCATTCGGCTGACCGCGATCAAGCCGGCGCAGATCAAACCGTTCGAGGAAGTACGTGCCGAGATCGAGCGCGAGTTCCGGTACCAGCAGGCGCAGAAAAAGTTCGCCGAGGCGGCCGAGACGTTCACCAACACCGTCTATGAGCAGGCCGACAGCCTGCAGCCGGTGGCGGAAAAGCTGAAGCTGAAGGTGCAGACGATAGACAACCTGACGCGCCAGGGCGTGCCGGCGCGCCCCGGTTCGCCGCCGGTGTTCACGCCGCGCGTGATCGAAGCGTTGTTCGCCGCCGAAGCAGTTAAGAACCGGCGCAATACGGAGGCGATCGAGACGGCGCCGAACACGCTGGTCGCCGCGCGCGTGATCGAGCATAGGCCGGCCCAGTTGCGGCCTCTGGACGACGTGCGCGATCAAATCCGTGCCCGCGTCGAACGCAACGAGGCGGCGCGGCTCGCGCGCGAAGCCGGCCTGAAGAAGCTGACCGAGTTGAGCGCGAAGCCGGACCTGGCGGGATTCGAGAAACCGCGCACGGTTTCGCGCAGCAACCCGAACGGCTTACCCGCGGGCGCACTGAATGCGGTGATGCAGGTACCGGCGGAGAAGCTGCCGACGTTCGTCGCTGCCGAGCTCGATGGCGGTGCCTACGGTGTGTTTCAGGTCGTCGGTGCGCGTGCGCCGGCGCAGGTCGACAGCGCCCGGCGCGAACAGCTGGCGCAGGCTTGGCAGCAGACGCTGGGAGCCGGCGACGACGTGGCCTATCTCGACGCGCTGAAGAACAAGTACAAGGCCGAGATACTCGTGCCAGAGCTGAAGCGCGGTATCGCCCCAAGCGGCGAAAAGTAATCGCTACGCAGCGACCTGCGCACCCTGCAGCAACTCGCGTGCGGCCGCCGCATAAGCATCGTGTGAGGCGGTGGCTAAGCGCAGTACGCGCGCGGCGGCGGCGCGGCTGAAGTTGCGCGCGATCGAGCGCTGATACGCTGGATCGTAGTGCTCGGTCAGTAACCGCTCGACGAGCTGTTGCCAGCATCCAGCGGCCGCCAGCGCCTGCCACCGACCGATACGCTGCGCGCCGTGCAGCGCTCGCAGGCAATCGAGTTGAGCGGCGAGTGCATCGGGGTGGCGTTCGAAGTGCTCGTACTCGTCGCGCAGCAGAGCGACCCGTTCGGCGAGCGGCAGTTCGAGCCGTATGCAGGCCGCTTCGCGCATCGAACCGATCAGCGCGTCGGGAACATGCAAGTTGCCGATCTTGCGACTCTCCGACTCGACGAACACCGGCGCGCATCGATCGAAGCGCCGCAGTGCGTCCCAGATGCGCGACTCGAACGCCTTCTGCGACGGCTGCGGCGAGCTTGGCAGCCCGCCCAGCACCGAGCCGCGGTGGCGAGCGAATTCTTCGAGATCGAGCACCTGCGCGCCGGCGGCCCGCAGGTGCTGCAGCAGGCGACTCTTGCCACAGCCGGTCGGTCCGCAGATCACGCGAAATTCGAAGCGCCGCGGCCAATCCTGCAGGTCGGCGACGACGCGCCGGCGATAGGCACGGTAACCGCCCTCGAGTTGCCGGGCGCGCCAGCCGACGCGCCGCAGTACGTGCGTCAAGGCGGCGCTGCGCTGACCGCCGCGCCAGCAGTAAACGAGCGGACTCCACTCGCGCGGCATGTCCGCGAAGCGGGTCTCGAGCAAGTGCGCGATGTTGCGCGCAATCAGCGCCGCGCCGCGCCTGCGCGCGGCAAATGGCGACACCTGCTTGTGCATGGTCCCGACTTCGGCGCGTTCGCCGTCGTGCAGGACCGGGCAATTGATCGCACCCGGCAGGTGATCTTCGGCGAACTCGCGCTCACTGCGTACGTCGAGTACGGCGTCGAACGACGCCAGATCGCGCAGCGCCTCGTCACAGGCGATGACGTCAGCGTCTTTCATCCGCGGGCGCGTGGGGCTAGCAACGGCTGCAGGTACGGCCAGACGTTGTCCAGCATGCGGCGCTGCGCACGGCCGTTTGGGTGAATGCGGTCGGGCTGGAAATACTCGGGGGCGTCGGCGAAGCCGTCGAGCAGAAACGGCGCCAGCGCGACTTTGGTCTCGCGCGCCAGCGAGACGAAGACTTTGTAGAACGCTTCCGCGTAGTCGCGGCCGTAGTTTGGCGGAATGCGTACGCCGACCAGCAGCACCCGCGCGCCGGCGGCTTTGCTGGCGTCGATCATCGCGCGCAGATTCGCGCGCATTTCGCTCAACGGCAAACCGCGCAGACCGTCGTTGCCGCCGAGTTCGAGGATCACGATCGCGGGGCGGTGCTGCGCAAGCAGTTCAGGCAGGCGCGTGCGCCCGCCGCTCGTGGTCTCCCCGCTGATGCTCGCGTTCACGACGCTATACTGCGCCGCGCCTGCGCCCCCGGCAGCCAGTCGATCGGCCAGCAGCTTGACCCAGCCGGTGTCGCGCGGCAGCCCGTATTCCGCCGACAAGCTGTCGCCCAGCACGAGGATGGTCGGGTTCGCGCCGGCGCCGCTTGCAGCGCCGACGGCGAGAAACAGCGCGACCGCCACGCACCAGCGGCGCAGCGTTTTTCCATGGATGATCATTGGGGCATCGCGGATCGCCGATGACGATCAACGCACTCGAAGCGCAGGGACTGACCAAAATCGTTCAGGACGCCACCGGCAGTCTGACCATATTGCATGATATCAACGTGAGCATCGGCGCCGCCGAAACGGTGGCCATTACCGGGCCGTCGGGTTCCGGCAAGTCGACGTTGCTTGGCTTGCTTGCCGGCCTGGATGTTCCGACACACGGCACCGTACGCGTGTTCGGCAACGACTTGTTCGCGCTCGACGAAGACGGGCGCGCGCGATTGCGGGCGGAGAAAATCGGCTTCGTGTTCCAGTCTTTCCAGTTGCTGCCGCATTTGACCGCGCTGGAGAACGTGCTGCTGCCGCTCGAACTCTCGGGGCGCAAGCCGGACGGCGCTACGCCAATCGAGGCGGCGACCAAACTGCTGCAGCGGGTCGGGTTGGGTGAACGGCTCACGCACTACCCGAAGTATCTGTCCGGCGGCGAGCAGCAACGCGTTGCGCTGGCGCGTGCTTTCGTCGCCGCGCCGCCGATCCTGCTGGCCGACGAGCCGACGGGCAGCCTCGACGTGCATACCGGCGAGGCCGTAATCGACCTGATGTTCGGCTTGAATCGCGAGGCGCGGTCAACGCTGGTGCTGGTCACGCACGATCCGCAGATCGCCGGTCGCTGCCAGCGGCGCATCGAATTGCACGCCGGGCGCGTGCTGTCAGGCTGACGCCGCCTGTCGCAGTTCGACAAGGCGCCGTACCGCCAGCGGGGCGATCTCTGCGGCGGTCAACCCGACGTCGCCGCCATAGCGGTCGGCGGCGGCGCCGTGCAGCCAGACAGCGGCGAGCGTCGCCTCGACCGGATCGAAGCGCTGCGCGAGCAAGGCGCCAATCATTCCCGCCAGTACGTCACCGCTGCCCGGGGTGGCGAGCGCGGGCCCGCCGGTCGGGTTGATCCACGCGCGGCCGTCGCTATGGGCGACGACCGTACCGGCGCCTTTCAGCATGGCGAGCGCGCCGGTGCGCGCCGCCAATTCGCGCGCGGCCTGCACTCGGTCGCGTTGCACGTCGGCAGCGTCGATGCCTAGCAAGCGGGCGGCTTCCAGGGGGTGCGGCGTGAGTACGGTCGCCGCACGTCGCTCGCGTAGGCCTGCGGCCAATGTCGCCGCTCCGGCGACGAGGTTCAGCGCATCCGCGTCGAGCACGAGCGCGGTTGGGCGCGCCAACGCGGAAGCGAGCGCCTCGTGCGCGGCCCGATCCGCGCCCAGGCCGCAACCGACCACGACGGCATCGAGCACCGGCACGGTGGCGAGCGTGCGGAACATCAGTTCCGGCTGCTGCGGGTCGAGCCGCAACTCTTGCGCACCGAGGCATTCGACGTGCACGCGCCCGGCGCCCAGACGCAGCGCGGCGCGCGCCGCGAGCAAAGCTGCACCGACCATGCCGACATTGCCGCCCAAAACGCCCAGCGTGCCGTACGTGCCTTTGTGCGTGTCGCGGCGCCGCGGTTGACAGACGGAAGCGAAGTCCGCGGGGTCGGTGCGCCAGACCGGGGTCGGGGGAAGTTCCACGCCCAACGTCTCGATCA
>DATLZG010000306.1:0-2185 GCA_035574095.1 Burkholderiaceae bacterium
CACGCCTCGCCCACGATGCGTCCGCCGCCGGTCTCCCGGCTTTGCGTCCAATGGTCAGCGGCAAGCGCGCCTGCATTGACCGTGTAAACCATCGCCTTTGGGGCAGCCACTGTGTCAAGCATGGCTTTCATTCGCTCTACCAGCGGCGCGAAGCGCCGATTGAAGCCGACCATCAGCAGCCGCGGCGCGCCCCGCGCCGCCGCCGCGCGCCAGGCCGCCTCGACCGCGTCCACTTCTTCCAGCGTCAGCGCGAGCGGCTTCTCGACGAAGACATGCTTGCCGGCCGCCAGCGCCTCGCACGCGAAACGCGCGTGCGTGTCGTGGCGCGTGGCGATGACGACCGCGTTGACGCGCTCGTTGCCGAGCACGTCGGCCGTCACGTCGGTCGAAGCGAACGCGAAGCCGGCTTTGCGACCGTGGTGGGCCGCCGTGACGCCGGCGCTGGAAACGATCGTGTCCAGTTGCGCACCGGCGCGCTTGAATGCCGGGATCAGCACGCGCGAGCCGTAGTTGCCGGCGCCGATCGCCGCGAGCACCGCTTGCCCGCCTGGTGCAACTGGAGACGGCGCGCCGAGCGCCACGCGGCGCGCCTGCGCGCCCGGCTGCGCGCCCGCGTACTGCAACACGATGCCGAGCGCCGAGCGCTCGTTCACCAGCACGTCGTATGCGCGCGCCGCGTCGCGCACGGCGAAGCGATGGCTGATCAGCGGCGCGACGTCGAGCCTGCCCTCGGCGAGCATCGCCAGCACCGCCTCGAAATTGCGCTGCTCGGTCCAGCGCACGAAGCCGAGCGGGTAGTCGTTGCCGTGTTGTTCGTAGGCCGGGTCGTAGCGACCGGGCCCATACGAGCACGACACCTGGAACGTCAGCTCCTTCTCATAGAAGTCGGCGCGGTTCAGTTCCAGTCCCGTGACGCCGACCAGCACGATGCGCCCGCGCTTGCGGCTCATACGCGCGGCCTGCGCGATCGGCTCGCTCGACTGTGTGGAGGCCGTGACGATCACGCCGTCCACGCCGCGGCCGCCGGAAAACGCCAGCCCGCGCGCCACCGGATCTTCGCCGCGCGCGAGATCGCACACTTCGGCGCCGAAACGCTGCGCCAGCGCGAGCTTGCCCGCGTCCAGATCGATGCCGAGCACGCGGCAGCCGTGCGCGCGCAGCAGTTGCACCGTCATCAGCCCGATCAACCCCAGGCCCGTGACGACGAAGCATTCGCCCAGCGTCGGCCCCGCGAGCCGAATCCCCTGCAGCCCGATCGCCCCCAAAACCGTAAACGCCGCGGCTTCGTCACTGACCCCCTCCGGGATCCGTGCGCACAGGTTCTTGCCCACGCGCACGATCTCCGCATGCGGGCCGTTGGAGACCACGCGATCGCCGACCGCAAAGCCTTCGACGCCGGCACCGACTTCCAGCACCACGCCGGCGTTGCAGTAACCGAGCGCGAGCGGCTGATCGAGCTTGCTGCGCACCGCGTCGAGCGTGGCGAACAGCCCGTCGGTGCGCACCTTGTCCAGCACCTGCTTGACCTTCTCCGGCTGCTGGCGCGCCTTGTCGATCCAGGAGGCGCGACCGAAGTCCACCAGCATGCGCTCGGTGCCGGCCGAAACCAGGCTCGCGCGCGTGGCGATCAACAGTGTGCCGCGCGCCACCTGCGGCGCCGGGACCTCGACCACCTGCGTTTCGCCGGTGGCGAGGTTTTGCAGAAGTTGGAGCATCGTCAGTTTTTCTTGTCCAGAAAAATCCTGCACCACAACTCGATCGAACACAACGCCAGCAGCGGATACGCCGCATCGACACGGCCCGCGGCATCCATCGCGCGTAGCCGCGTCACGGCGGCCGCATCGAACAACCCGCGCGCCGCGAGGCTGCGCTCGGACAGCAAATCGTCGACGACCTCCCGCAACTCATTGCGCAGCCAGCGCCGCAACGGCACACCGAAGCCGGTCTTCGGCCGATAGATCACCTCGGGCGGCAGCAGCGGCTCCATCGCCCGCTTCAGGACCCACTTGCCCTCCGCACCGCGCTGCTTGAACCGGGCGGGCAAACTCGCGGCCAAGCGCATCAGGTCGGGATCGAGGAACGGCACGCGCACCTCCACCCCGACGGCCATGCCCATCTTGTCCGTGTAGTTCAAATTGTGGTCGCACAGAAAGTGCTTCGCTTCCAGAAACAGCATGCGGTTCAG
>DATLZG010000307.1:0-2290 GCA_035574095.1 Burkholderiaceae bacterium
GACCGCGAACGGGATCAGGAACGGCTCCTTCGTGCGTTGACCCGGCGTCGGCGGGCAGGCCTGCGCCAGCGTCAGCTCGAACGTCTTGGCCGCCGCGTCGTAGCGGCTGGTCACGGCCACCCGCGGCGTGCCCGCTTGCGCGTACCAGCGCGCGAAGAATTCTCGCTTCTCGGGTGGCAGCCGCTCGGGGTTCGCGTCGGCCATGGCGGCGAGAAAGTCGTCGCAGGTCACGGCCTGGCCGTCGTGGCGCTGGAAATACAGGTCCATGCCGCGGCGGAAGCCGGCGGACCCGAGCAGCGTGGCCAGCATGCGCACGACTTCGGCGCCTTTCTCGTACACGGTCGCGGTGTAGAAGTTGCCGATCTCCTGGTACGAATCGGGCCGCACCGGGTGCGCCAGCGGACCGGCGTCTTCCGGGAACTGCGCGGCGCGCAGCGTGCGCACGTCGTCGATGCGCTTGACCGCGCGTGCCCACGGGCCGGCTTCGGCCGCCATCATGTCGGCGGAGAACTCCTGGTCGCGGTAAACGGTCAGGCCTTCCTTCAGACTCAACTGGAACCAGTCGCGGCAGGTGACGCGATTGCCGGTCCAGTTGTGCAGATACTCGTGGGCGACGATCGACTCGATATGCGCGTAGTCGGCGTCGGTCGCCACCGCCGGGTCGGCCAGCACGTAGCGGGCGTTGAAGATGTTCAGGCCCTTGTTCTCCATCGCCCCCATGTTGAAGTCGTGCGAGGCGACGATCATGTAACGCTCGAGGTCCAGCTCCAATCCGAAGCGCTCTTCGTCCCAGCGGATCGCGCGCACGAGGCTGCGCATCGCGTATTCGGTGCGCTCGAGGTTGCCCGGCTCGACCCAGATCTGCAGCAATGCCTCGCGTCCGGAGCGCGTGCGGATTTTCTCCTCCCGGCAAACGAAATCGCCGGCGACCAGCGCGAACAGATACGACGGCTTCGGAAACGGATCCTCCCAGCGCGCGAAATGGCGGCCGTCGGGCAGGCTGCCGCTCGCCGCGAGGTTGCCGTTGGCGAGCAGCACCGGATACCTGCCCGGGTCGGCGCGCAGCGTCACCGTGTAGGTCGCCATCACGTCCGGACGGTCGAGGAAGTACGTGATGCGGCGGAAGCCTTCAGCTTCGCACTGTGTGAACAGACTGCCGTGCGAGACGAACAGGCCGGACAACGCGGTGTTGGTGGCCGGCGCGATCGTGTTGCGGATGCGCAGAACGAACGGCCGCTCGGGCACGCGCGTCAGCACGAGCTTGCCGTCGGCGAGTTCGTAATCGATCGGGCGGCCGTCCAGTTCGACGCCGAGCGGTTGCAGGTCTTCACCGTCCAGCGCCAGCGGACCGGCGGGCCCGGCGGGATTGCGTCTTACTGCGAGCCGACTGTCGACCGTCGTCAGCGTGGCGTCCAGATCGAGCGTCAGTTCGACGCGGTCGATCAGGAAGGACGGCGGCCGGTAGTCGGCGCGATAGATGGTGACGGCTTTCTCGTTGCGCATCGTCGTGGTCGGTTGACCGTTCTCTGCTCCGTTCGGCGCACTTTGCACTTACGCGCGCGTCAGCAGTGCGTCGATACCGCGCAGGAATTTCATTGCATCGAGCGGCTTGGTCCAGTAATCGGCGAAGCCGGCGGCGCGTGCGTGCGCCGCGTCCTCGGGCGACGCGTTGGCCGACAGTGCGACGCACGGGATGTGCTTGGTCTCCGGCTGCGCGCGCAGCTCGCGAAACAATGCCAGCCCGTCGGTATCCGGCAGGCGCATGTCGAGCAGGATCAGGTCCGGATGGCACACGGCGGCCAGCACTCGCGCGGTGGCGCCGTCGGCGGCGGTGAACAGCTTGACCTGGGGGCGCAACGCCAGCATCTGTTCGACGATCGCCACGTTCTCCGGGTTGTCCTCGACGTACAGCACGCCGCCGCGCACGTCGCTGCGCGGGGAATCGGCGGGTGCCGGCACGTGCACCTGCGGCTCCGTCGCCGCGGCACGCGCCGCCGGCAGCGTGACGCGGAACTCCGTGCCGACCTGCAACTCGCTCGAGACCTCCAGCTTGCCGCTCATCTGCTCGATCAGCTTCAGCGACAGCGCCAGACCGATGCCGGTGCCCTGGATCGGTGCCGATTCCAGGCCGAGGCGGTTGAACGGCTGAAACAACTGGTCGATCTGGCGCGCCGACAGCCCGTGCCCGGTATCGCGCACCGCGATCACCGCGTGGCCGGCGCCGTCGGCGGCGAGCGTAATGCGCACCGATCCGCGCTCGCGGTTGTACTTGACCGCGTTCGACAGCAGA
>DATLZG010000308.1:0-2906 GCA_035574095.1 Burkholderiaceae bacterium
GCCCATGCGCTCCAGGTCGCTCTTCCAGCTCTTGCCGTAGGGCGGGTTGCTGAGCATGAAGTCGAATTCGCGCGAGGGGAACGCGTCATTCGAGAGCGTCGAATGTTCCGGGCCGCCGACGATGTTGTCCGCGGCGTCGCCCTCGCCCTTGAGCAGCAGGTCGGCCTTGCAGATGGCGTAGGTCTCGGCGTTGATCTCCTGCCCGTAGAGGTGCGTGGCCACCTGCTTGCCGTGCTCTGCGGCAAGCTGCTGTAGCGTCTCCTCGGCGACGGTCAGCATGCCTCCCGTGCCACACGCGCCGTCGTAGAGCAGGTAGGTGCCCGACTCGATCGCGTCTGCGATCGGCAGGAAGATCAGCTTGGCCATGAGCTTGACGGCGTCGCGCGGCGTCCAGTGTTCGCCCGCTTCCTCGTTGTTCTCTTCGTTGAAGCGGCGGACCAGCTCCTCGAACACCGTGCCCATGCCGTGGTTGTCGAGGCCGGGATGCTTGACCGAGCCGTCGGGATTGAGCACCGGATTCGGGCTGAGGTTGATGTCCGGCGACAGAAACTTTTCGATCAGCGTGCCAAGTGCATCGGCCTTAGACAGGCGCGGGATCTGGTTGCGGAACTCGAAGTTGTCGAGGATGTCCTGCACGTTCGGCGAGAAGCCGTCAAGGTACGCCTCGAAGTCGGCCTTGAGCTGCTGCTGGCTGGCACGGGCCTTGAGGTCGCGCAGCGTGAACTTGGACGTGTTGTAGAAGGCCTGCCCGGCGGCCTGTCGCAGCGCCGGGTCCTGGTGGACGATTCCGGCCTTGTCAAGCGAGGCCTTCATGTCGAGCACGGCCTGCTTGGTCGGCTCAAGGACGGCGTCGAGACGCCGCAGAACGGTCATCGGCAGGATGACGTCGCGGTACTTGCCGCGGACGTAGAGGTCACGCAGGACATCGTCGGCGATGCCCCAGATGAAGTTGGCGATCCAGGTGAGTTGTTGCGCTTGCATTGGGTTCGGACTCGTGGGACCCGGATCACAGCGCCGAAGGCGCGGCACAATCGGGGCCGACGACGGCCGCTATGCTGCCAGCGTGCGAACGGGCGCGACAAGTTACGGCCGAGACTGGGTTTCAAGGGCGCGCCTGTCCGAGCGTTTGGGATCCCTCGCCGTTCGGCTCGAGGTGACAGTGCCTTGCGTGGCTACTGCGCCCGGAACACGAGGAAGTACTGGTGCGGCAGGAAGTCATGCTTTGCCGCGAGCGCGTAGCCGGCGCGCTGCATCTCGTCGATCACGGCTTGCGCCGGCAGGCGCGCGCTTTTCGGGGGGCCGATGGGGGCGTCGAGCGTGAAATCGACGATTGCGATCTCCGCCCCGGGCTTGAGCGCCGCGCGCAGGCGGCGCAAGTACTCTACGCGCGCGTCGATGTGGTGGTAGGTGTCGACGATCAGCACGCGGTCGACTTTCTGCGGCAGCCGCGGATCGTCGGCCGTGCCCAGTACGGGCACCAGATTGGGCAGCTTTTCGCGCGCGGCGCGCTCGCGCAGATGGCGCACCATGTCGCCTTCGATGTCCACCGCGTACACGCGCCCCTGCGGCACGGCACGCGCCAGGCGCACGGCGAAGTAGCCGGTGCCGGCGCCGATGTCGGCGACGTGCGCGTCCGGCGCCAGACGCAGCGCGGAGATGACCTGCTCGGGCTTTTGCCAGGCGTCGCGCGCCGGGTCGTCGAACACGCGCGCCCAGCGTTCGGCATCCGAGAAGGAGTGGCGATGGGTGTGCGGCGCCTGTGCGGCGGCGCTGCCCAAGAGCAAAGCGATCAGGGCGAAGGCGAGCATTCGTTTCATCGCAGGTCTGCGTCTTGGGTTGCACGAGTTTCGGCCGGGCACGTCGAAGTGTGCCAGCGGCAAGGGTGCGCTGCCCGCGGTCGGATGATGGCACCCTTGCTGCGACCAAAGGGCTTTGCGCTTCGGGCACCCTGAGATCGCCGCACGCGGAGCGGAATCTCATGGTCGCGCGACGAGGGCCTGCGTGGACGTTCGCGCGCAGGTTGCGCGATTGCCACAGCCGTGCGTGCGCGGCCGGATGCCGCGCGGCGCTGCCCCGCCGCCCCGCGAGGCGGCGACAGCGCCGATAGACTGGCCCGCATGGCCGCAACTTCCCGCGTGATCGCGCATCTGGACATGGACGCGTTCTATGCGTCGGTGGAGCTGCTGCGCTACCCGGAGTTGCGCGGGCTGCCGGTGGTGATCGGCGGCGGCGCGCGGCATGCGCCGGTGTGGGAGATCGATCCGGCGACGGGGGAGAAGCGGCGGCGCTTCGCGCGGCTGCGCGAGTACGCGGGGCGCGGCGTGATCACCACCGCCACCTACGAGGCACGCAAGCTGGGCGTGAATTCCGCGCTGGGGCTGATGCGGGCGGCGCAGCTCGCCCCGGAGGCGGTGCTGCTGCCGGTGGACTTCGACGAGTACCGGCGCTACTCGCGCCGCTTCAAGGCGGCGGTGCGGGCCATCGCGCCGTGGGTGGAAGACCGCGGCATCGACGAGATTTACATCGACCTCTCAGCGGCGGTCGCCGAGCGGTTGGGGCAGGCCGAGCCGGCGACGGAAGCGGACGTGTGGTGGTGCGCGCGCGAGCTGGCGCGCGAGCTGAAGGGGGCGGTGCGCGCTGCGACCGGCCTCACCTGCTCGATCGGGCTGGCACCGAACAAGCTGCTGGCGAAGATCGCCTCGGAACTCGACAAGCCGGACGGGCTGACCGTGCTGACGCACGTAGACCTCGCCGCGCGCGTCTGGCCTTTGCCGGTGCGGCGGCTGCACGGCGTGGGGCCGAAGTCGGCGGCCAAGCTCGCGCGGCTGGGCATCTCGACGATCGGCGAGCTGGCGGCGGCCGATGCGGCCTGGCTCGTCGAACGCTTCGGCGCGAGCCACGGCGCC
>DATLZG010000309.1:0-8502 GCA_035574095.1 Burkholderiaceae bacterium
AGTTCTACCTTGGCCTGTCCAAAGAGGGCCGGCGCAGCTTCCGCGACGCCAAGTTCTATCGCCGCCGCAAGCGCTGGCTGGCGTAAGGAAGATCATGGATCACTTCGACGCGCGCGAGACGCGCGATCCCGAGGCGCGCGAAGCCGAGCTGCTGGCGCGCTTGCCCGGCCTGATCGAAGCGGCCATGCGCGCGCCGGGCTGGCGTGCGCACCTGGGCGACGTGGACCAGCGGGAAATCACCTCGCGTGCCGCGCTTGCCCGCCTGCCGGTGCTGCGCAAGGGCGAGTTGATCGGCAAGCAGAAGGCGGCGCCGCCGCTGGCCGGAATGGTGGCTTCGCTGGCGCCGTTCGGGCGCCTGTTCACTTCGCCCGGGCCGATCTACGAGCCGGAGGGCGCGCACGACGACGCCTGGCGTGCGGGCCGCGGCCTGTTCGCGGCGGGGTTCCGCCGCGGCGACATCGTGCTGAACACCTTTTCCTATCACTTGACGCCGGGCGGGTTCATTCTGGACTCCGGCGCGCGCGCGATCGGCTGCCTGGTGATTCCGGCCGGCCCGGGCAATACCGAGCAGCAACTGGACGTGATCGAGCATCTGCGGCCCACCGCGTATGGCGGCACGCCGGATTTCCTGAAGATCCTGCTGGACGCGGCGACCGAACGCGGCCGCAACGCCTCCTCGATTCGCAAGGCCGTGGTCTCCGGCGCCGCCTTTCCGCCGTCGTTGCAGGCGGAGATCAAGCGCCGCGGCATCGACGCTTATCAGATCTACGCCACCGCCGACGTCGGCTGCATCGCCTACGAGTCGCCGGCGCGCGAAGGTCTGATCGTCAATGAAGACATCCTGCTGGAGATCGTGCGGCCCGGCACGGGCGAACCGGTGCCGCCGGGCGAAGTCGGCGAAGTGGTGGTGACCTCGTTCGATCACGATCACCCGTGGATCCGCCTCGCCCTGGGAGACCTGTCGGCGATCCTGCCGGGGATCTCGCCGTGCGGCCGCACCAACGTGCGCATCAAGGGCTGGATGGGCCGCGCCGATCAGACGACGAAGGTGAAGGGCATGTTCGTGCGGCCGGAACAGGTGGCCGAGATCGGCAAACGCCACCCCGAGCTGGGGCGGCTGCGCCTCGTCGTCACCCGCCAGGGCGAAGTGGACGCGATGACGCTGAAAGCCGAGTGCGCCGCGCAGGACGAAGCGCTGCGCCAGCGGCTGGCTGAGACGCTGCGCGCGCTGACCAAGCTCGGCGGCAGCGTGGAACTGGTGGCTCCGGGCACGCTGCCCAACGACGGCAAGGTGATCGAAGACGCGCGCCCGGTCGGCTGACCGGGCGCCGCCGTGCCGCCGCCCGACCGGGGCCTTCAGCGGCAGACGAAGCTTTCCGCCCGCTCCACGTCCCCGCCGACGTAGGTCGCCGCCCGCGGGTACGGGCACAGCGGCCGCGTGCGGTTCGGCGCCCAGCCGGCCGGCACTTCGGGGTTCACGCCGCCGGCATTGCCAGCCCCGCGGGCTTGGGCGACGACGGACTGCGGCGCAACGCCGCGCTCGACCCATTGCACGAGCGGGGTCAGCAGATCGAACTGGTCGGTCGCGGCGCCGCCGCTGCAATGGCTCATGCCCGGCACCAGGTAAAGACGCGCGAAGCCATGGGCCGCGCCGCCGAAGCGGTGGTCGTCGCGATCGTGGTCGTGATCGCCGTGTTTGCCACGGTGCGCGCGCTGGTTCAGACGCCGGAACCAGTCGATCGTGTCGTTGGCCGAGAAAATGGGGTCGCTGACACCGTGGTAGACGATCATGCGACCGCCGTTGCGGCGCATGCCGCGCAGCCGTTCGTCCGCCATCGTCATGAAAGACATTCCCGCTTCGGTGTACGTCGAGTCGGTGGCGTAGATCGAGGCGGCCAGCGCGTCGATGTCGGCTCCCAGCGCGAACGCGCCCGGATTGAACGTCAGCGGATTGGCCGGCGGCGTGCCGAAGACGAAGCCGACCGCGCCGGAATCGAGTGCGAGCGGGGCGGTGAACTCCCAGAACGAAAAGCCTGCCGCCGCGACACCGGTATCGAACGGAAAACTCGCGTAGATCGGCCGGCCGCGGCTGTCGCGCGCGCCGGCGAAGATGTTGCCGATCGCGAGCTTCTGCTCGGCCGATAGGCAGGTGCCGTTGCGCGGTCCCTCGCAAGTCGGCACGTCGCGCGTCAGATCGAAAACGCGCTGGCAGCCCTTCACGTCGTGCACGATGCCGTCGGCCAAGCCGTCCAGCGCGTCGCAGCGCTCCAGGATCTTGTTCGCCACCAGTTGACGCTCGGTGGCGGTGAACGCGGTCGATAGGTCCGGCAAGCCAGCGAACGGCCCGCTCGGGATCGTCGCGCCGGGTGTGGCGACCTTCGCGTACTGCTGCGCACCGTAGATGTTGGCCACCGCTGCGCGCGGCAGGTTGAAGCCGGGCGCCCCGACCAGATAGCCGTCGAACTGCTCCGGATAGCGCGACGCCGCCACCATCGCGTGGCGGCCGCCGTTGGAGCAGCCGCCGATGTACGAGTACTTCGGGCCCTGGCCGTAAGCGACGCGCAGCACGTGCTTGGCCATCGGCGTCAGCTTGCCGACCGCCTGATAGCCGTAATCGAGGCGCGCCTGTGGATCCAGACCGAACGTCGGATTCTGCGCCGCGTTGTGGCCGGCGTCGGAACTGATCACCGCGAAGCCCTGCAGCAGCGCGCTGGTCAGCGGGCCGCCGCCGCTGGTGTTGCCGGTGGCGGTGACGACGTTGCCGTCCAGCCCCCCGTTGGCCTGGTAATAGAAGCGGCCGTTCCACGCCATCGGCAACCGCATCTCGAAGCCGATCGCGTAGGTCTTGCCGTCGATCGGACTGGCGCGTTCGTTCATCTTGCCGGTCAGCCGGCAATGCGCGCCGATGTCCTGGCCGCCGGTCTTCAGCGTGCCGGCCGGCACTTCGGTGGAAGCGGTAAACACCGCGCCGGGATAGCCGAGCGAGGCCGCCAGCGTCGCGCAGTCGCGCAACGCTGTGGGGCCCGGCCGCCCGCGTGACCCGAAAGGGCCGTCCCCGCCGCGGTCGAAAGCGGATACGGCGAGCGGCGCGGCGAGCGCCACGCACAGCCAAAGGCGGGGGAATCGGCGATGCATCGGGGTCTCCTTGGTTGAGCGCCGCGCCGGCGCGCGACAAACGCTTATGTTTATGAACAAAAACGCTACGCCCCGGGCGAAACTACGTCAAGTAGTCACCGCTGAACGCATTGGAACTTTGCTTTATGAGATGAAGCATACGGCCAGCGGCGATAATCGCGCGCGATGAACAAGGGGAGCGATTCGGCGGGCACCGGTCCGCGCCGTCGCGGCCCGGCGGGCGACAGCGCCGGCCGCGCCGCGGCGCTCGACGACAGCGCCCTGCAGCGCCTGCTCGGCTACAACCTGGCGCAGGCGTCGATCGCGACCAGCCGCATCTTCCGGCGCCGCGTCGCGCCCCTCGGTTTGACCCAAGTCGAGTTCACGGTGCTGATGCTGTTGCTGACCAATGCCGAGGTCACGCAGGGGCAACTGGGGCGCACGCTGGGCGCGGCGCCGTCGAACCTGACCAACCTGCTGACGCGGCTGGAAGGCAAGGGCCTGATCGAGCGCAGCCGCAGCCGGCGCGACGCGCGGGCGCAGGTGATCGCGCTGTCGCGGCGGGGAGAGGCGCTGGCGCGCAAGGCAGCCGCGGCGTCCGAGGGCATGGAGGAGCCGCTGCTCAAGCACCTGAGCACCGGCGAGCGCGCGATGCTGGCGGAGCTGCTGCTGAAGGTCGCGCGGCTGCGCAACGTGCACGGCTGAAACGCCGCCCGACCGCGCGTGCGGGCGCGGCAGCGGCGACGCTGACCGCTTCCGGGCGCGCGCCGTCAGGGCGCTGTCTGCGGCAGCAGCAGCAAGGCGTGATCCGCCTCGCCGCGATACAAGGCCTCGACCAGCGCGGCGCGGTGGTTCAGCACCGCGCGCTGATTGATCGAGCCTTTGTCGGTGATTTCGCCTTTGTCGATCGATGGCGGCTCTTCCAGCAGCAGCGCGCGCGCGACGCGGTTGGAGCTGCCGGTGCCTTCGCGCCACAGTCGGTCGAGCAGCTGCTGGAAGAACGCCCGCACCGGCGCGGCGCGCAGGATCTCGCCGGGCGAGGCACCGGCCGACAGCCCCGCCAATTGCCGGCATTCCTCCAAGCGCGGAAACAGCAGCGCGCCGATGTCGTCGCGGTCCGGCGCCGCGATCACGGCATCCTGCAGGTAGGGGGCGCCGAGCGTGACGATGCGCGCGCGCAGCGGCCCGACCGACACGAAGGTGCCGGTGGAGAGCTTGAAATCCTCCGCCACGCGGCCGTCGAACAGCAGGCCCCGATGCGGGTCGGCTTCGTCGACCCAGCGCACCGCGTCGCCGGTGCGATAAAAGCCTTCCTCGTCGAAGGCCTCGGCGGTCAATTGCGGCTCGCGCCAATAACCGGGCATCACGTTCGGGCCGCGGAATCGCACTTCGGTTTTTTCTCCCATCGGCACCAGCTTGGCCTCCACCCCGGGGCAGGGCAGGCCGACGTGGCCGGCGGCGATGTCGGGCCGCAACGCGAACATCGACGACGGCGAGGTCTCGGTCATGCCGAGGCCGGTCAGCATCGGGATGCGCTCGCCGACCGTTTGCTCGGCCAGGCGATCGAGTTCGTCCCACACCGCCTGCGACAGCCCCGCGCCGGCGAAGAAGAACGCCTGCACGCGCGAAAACAGCGAACGCCGCAAGACCTCGTCGCGCTGCATCGCGGCGGCGATCTCCTCGAAGCCCTTCGGTACGTTGAAGTAGATGGTCGGCGCAATCTCGCGCAGATTGCGCAGCGTCTCGCCGATCCCCTGCGGCGTGGGCCTGCCTTCGTCGATGTACAGCATGCCGCCGTTGTAGAGCACGATGCCGACGTTGTGATTGCCGCCGAACGTATGGTTCCAGGGCAGCCAGTCCACCAGCACCGGCGGCTCGGCGGCGAGAAACGCCAGGCTTTGCCGCAGCATCTGCTGGTTGCTGCACAGCATGCGCTGCGTGTTGATCACGCCCTTCGGCAGCTTGGTCGAGCCGGAGGTGAACAGGAACTTCGCGATCGTGTCCGGCCCCACCTGCGCATACGCCGCCTGCAACGCCGCGGTGTCGCCGCCGGACAGCAGCGCATCGAACGGCGTGCAGCGGCGGCCGGCCAGCGTGCCTTGCGTCAACACGACTTCGACCTGCGGCGGCACCGTCGCCTCGATCGCCGCCGCGTAGGCGGGGCCGGAGGCGAACACCAGCCCCGGCGTCAGCTTGCCGAGGATGTGCCGCAGCCGCCCGTAGTCGCGCGATATCAGAGAGTAGGCGGGTGACACCGGCGCATACGGCACGCCGGCATACATCGCGCCCAGCGCGAGCGTCAGATGTTCCAGATCGTTTTCCGAAAGGATCGCCACCGGCCGCTCGGCCGAAAGACCGCGCGCAACCAGCGCCGCTCCCACCGCGCGGGCGCGCTCGCGCATCTCGGCGTAGGAGATGCGCCGCCAGGGGCCGCCGCCCTGCCGCTTGGCGACGAAGATCCGGTCCGGCGCGGCCTGCGCCCAGTGTTCGAGGCGATCGGTCAGCCGTGCAGGGTAGGCACCCAGCGGCTCGGTGGAGCGCAACACGATCGTGCCGTCGGCGCGGCGCTCCACGCTCGCCTGCAGGCAGCCGCCGACGGCAATCGCGCGGTAACGCGGTTTCATCGCAACGCTTCGCCCCTCAGTCCTGTTTGCGGACCTTCTCGCCCCGCCCTTCGAGGAAGTCGCGCATGCGCTGCTTGGCGGCCTCGTCGCCTTGGCTGATCGCCGCCATCAACGCCTCCATGAACAGACCGTCCGCTTGCGACAACTGCGCGATGCGCGGCAGCGCCTGAATCACGGCGAAGTTCGACAACGGTGCATTGCCGGCGATGCGCTCGGCCAGCTCCATCGCCTTGGCCAGCGCCTGGCCCTCGTCCACCAGATAGTGCGTCAGCCCGCAGGCCTGACCATCCTGCGCGTCGAGCACGCGGCCGGTCAGCATCATGTCGGTCATGCGCGCGAAGCCGATCAGGCGTGGCACGCGCGCCGAGCCGCCGCCGCCGACGAACAGCCCGCGCTTGCCCTCCGGCAGGGCATAAAAGGCGCTGCGGTCGGCGACGCGGATGTGCGCGGCGGCGGCGAGCTCCAAGCCGCCGCCGACCACCGCGCCGTGCAGTGCCGCCACCACCGGCAGGCGGCCGAACTGGATGCGGTCGAACGCCGCATGCCACATGCGCGCGTGTTCGATGCCCTCGAACACGCTGCGTTCGCTAAGCTCGGATAGATCCAGTCCGGCGCAAAAGTGTTCGCCCGCGGCCGAGATCACCGCCACGCGTGCCTGCGCCGGCGGCGCGGCGAAGGCGTCATGCAAGGCTTCGATCAGCGCGTCGTTCAGCGCGTTGCGCTTGGCCGGGCGGTTCAGCCGCAGGTGCAGCACCGGGCCGCGCGTCTCGCGCAGCAACAGCGGGGAGCCCGATTCGGGATTCGACATCGGCGATCTTTCATCAGTACAAGCAAAGTCTATGGGAAGCCAAGCGCGCTGTAAACGCCGCGTGAGAGAGAAGTGCCGATCGCGCAGCGAGCGGCGCGCCGACCGATTCGTTATGCTCGTGAATCAATTCGTTGCCCGGGAGCGACCATGAACGCCGCCGACTTGATCGCCATCGATGTCCACACGCACGCCGAGGTCTCCTGCTGGAACCCGTTCGACGCCTACGGCGAAGAGTACGACCGCGCCGCCGACAAGTATTTCCGCTCCAACCGGCGACCGACGATCGCCGAGACCATCGCCTACTACCGCGAGCGCAAGATCGGCTTGGTGATGTTCACCGTCGATTCCGAGGCGCAAATCGGGCGCCGCCGCATCCCGAACGAAGAGGTCGCCGAGGCGGCACAGCAGAATGCCGACATCATGATCGCGTTCGCCAGCATCGATCCGCACAAGGGCAAGATGGGCGCGCGCGAGGCGCGGCGGCTGATCGAGGAGCACGGCGTGCGCGGCTTCAAGTTTCACCCGACCGTGCAGGGCTTCTATCCGTACGACAAGATGGCCTGGCCGATTTACGAGGTGATCGCCGAGCACAAGCTGCCGGCCATCTTCCATAGCGGCCATTCGGGCATCGGCAGCGGCATGCGCTGCGGCGGCGGGCTGCGCTTGGAGTATTCCAACCCGATGCATCTGGACGACGTGGCGATCGCCTTTCCCGACATCCAGATCGTGATCGCGCATCCGTCCTGGCCCTGGCAGGACGAGGCGCTGTCGGTCGCGATGCACAAGCCGAACGTCTGGCTCGATCTGTCCGGCTGGTCGCCCAAGTATTTCCCGCCGCAGCTGGTGCAGTACGCCAATACGCTGCTGAAGGACCGCGTGCTGTTCGGCTCCGACTGGCCGCTGATCACGCCGGAGCGCTGGCTGCACGATTTCGAGCAGGCCGGCTTCAGACCCGAAGTGCGGCCGCTGATCCTGAAAGAGAACGCGATGCGCCTGCTGGGCCTGGGCGCGCAAGCGTAGGACCGCGCTGCGGCTCGGCTATTGCGGCCGGCAGCATCAGGCCGGCGGCGGTGTTCGCGATTGGGGTGCGATCCGATGTAGCCGTTCTGGGACCGGCGCCACCCGCACGACCCGCTGCACTGCCGGGTGCGCGAGCAGCCGCAGGCATTGGTGGCGCGGGCGCTGGCGCGCCAAAGCGGCCGGGCCTATTGCGGCTGCAGCTTCGCGCGCCGGATGACCTCGCCCCAGCGGGCGATCTCACTGGCCAGCAGCGATTGCAAGGCGGCTGGCGGCCCGGGCTCGGGGCGTACCGACAGCGCGTGCAACCTTTGCGCTACTGCCGGCTCCGCCAGCGCTGCGCGCACGGCTTCGTTCAGTCGCCCGATGACCTCCGGCGGCGTGCCGGCCGGCGCGGCCAGTCCATTCCACGAAGCGACGCGATAGCCGGCCAAGCCCGCCTCCTCGACCGTGGGCACCGATGCCAGTGCCGGGTTGCGCCGCTGCGAGGTCACGGCCAGCGCGCGCACGGCGCCCGCCGAGACCTGCGGCAGCCACGGCCCCAGGATCTCGAAGGCGACGTCGATCTCGCCGGCGCGCAGGGCAGTCAGCACCGCCGGCGAGCCTTTGTACGGCACGAGCATCGCCTCGATGCCGGCCATGGTCTTGAACAGCTCGGCCGCCAGATGCTGGGTGCTGCCCGGGTTGATCGTGCCGATGGTCAAGGTGCCGGGGCGTGCGCGCGCCCGCGCGAGCAGATCGCCGAGTGTTTTGTCGGCGGATTCGGCGCGCACGAACAGGGCCAGATCGAATTCGCCGATCGGCGCCACCGGCGCGAAATCGCGCACGATGTCGTAGGGGAGTTTCTTGAACAGCGACACCGACACCGCGTTGGCGTTGCTGACCAGCAGCAGCGTGTGACCGTCGGGCGCGGCGCGGGCCACGGTCTCGCCGGCCACC
>DATLZG010000310.1:0-6585 GCA_035574095.1 Burkholderiaceae bacterium
GCCGGAACCGGGCCGAACAGCAGACCGCGCGGCAGGCCGGGGACGGCGGCGCGCGCCGCGGCCAGGGCGGCGCGCGAAAACGAGGACAGCAGCGGCGCCGCCGGCACGACCGACTGCGCGCGGTCGCCGTCGGTGCGCACCACGTCCGCATAGCCGGCGGCGGCCGTGCGCGCGACGATCGTGCCGGTAGCCGCGTCGTGGCCGGGCGCCGGCTTGACTTCGATGTTCATCCAGACGTCGTGCCGGCGGCAGTGCGCAATCGCCTCGGCCAGCGTGGGCACCGGCACGCCGGCGAATTCCGGCCCGAACCAGCGACCGGCATCGAGTCGCGCCAGCTCGGCCGCCGTGCGCTCCGACACCGGCCCGCTGCCGTCGGTCGTGCGCTCGAGCGTCGCGTCGTGCATCAGCACCGGCACGCCGTCGGCCGCGAGCATGGCGTCGCACTCGATGGCGCGGAAGCCGTAGCGGCGACCGACATCGATCGCAGCGATCGTGTTCTCGGGCGCCAGCGTGCCGCCGCCGCGATGGGCGAGCACGCGCGCGTAGGGCCAGGAAGTGGACATCGGTCGGGAGTCGGAAGTCGGGAGTCGGGGATCGGGGGTCGGGAGTCAGGAGCCGGAGTTGGTGCCCGGAAGCGTGGCCACGTCCTCGTCGCGCGCTGCTCGCCGCGGTTTCTTGCGCACGTACACGACCTTCTGCACCTTGGCGACGACCAGACCCTCGCGGTCGACGATGTCGACATCGAAAACATGCAGGTGCTTGTCGCCGGCGGCGGTCATCTTCAGGATCACGTCGATGTCGGCTTGCTCGAGCCGGAACGTCGCCCGCACGCGGCCGCGTCCGGGTGCGATGTAGTCGATCGACCCCGCCTTGTCCCACACGTAGTAATCGGGCGGCAGATTGTGCAGCACCATCAACGCGAAGAACGGATCGGTCATCGCGTACAGCGAGCCGCCGAAATGGGTGCCGAAATAGTTGCGGTTGCGCAGTCGCAGCGGCATCTCCACCACGACCTCGCGAAAGTCCGGCGCGATACGCCGCACGCGAATGCCGGCCCCCAGAAACGGCGGCCAAAGGTTCATGCCCAGACGCAGCAGGCGCGCCGATGTTCTTCTCGCCATGCGGCCGAGTTTATTTCACGCGACCCGTTAAGCTTGCCGTGCTGTGGACACCACCGCCAAACAGGATCGCGCGCTGGCCCATCTGCGGGTACTCGACTTGACGCGCGTGCTCGCGGGCCCGTGGTGCACGCAAATCCTCGCCGACCTCGGCGCGGACGTGATCAAGATCGAACGGCCGGGCAGCGGCGACGACACGCGCGGCTGGGGGCCGCCGTATCTGAAGGACCCGCAGGGACGCGACACGAGTGAAGCCGCCTACTACCTGGCGGCGAATCGCGGCAAGCGTTCGGTGACCCTCGACATCAGCACACCGGAAGGACAGGCCATCGTGCGCAAGCTGGCGGCCGCCGCCGACGTGCTGGTCGAAAACTACAAGGTCGGCCAGCTCGCCAAGTACGGGCTCGATTACGAGTCGCTCGCTGCGATCAACCCGCGGCTCGTTTACTGCTCGATCACCGGTTTCGGCCAGACCGGCCCATACAAGGACCGCGCCGGCTACGACTTCATCATCCAGGGCATGGGCGGGTTCATGTCGATCACCGGCGAACGCGACGACCGGCCGGGCGGCGGTCCGCAGAAAGCCGGGGTGGCGGTCAGCGACCTGATGACCGGCATGTATGCAACGGTGGCGATCCTGGCCGCCCTCGCCTGGCGCGAGCGCAGCGGCCGCGGCCAGCATCTCGATCTCGCGCTGCTGGACACGATGGTGGCGATGCTGGCGAACATGAACATGAACTACCTGGTCACTGGCCACGCTCCGGGACGCGCCGGCAATGCGCACCCGAACATCGTGCCGTACCAGGTCTTCGAGGCGGCCGACGGCCACGTGATCATCGCGGTCGGCAACGACGGCCAGTACGTAAAGTTCTGCGAGGTCGCCGGCTGCCCCGAGCTGGCGACCGATGTGCGCTTCGCGAAGAACGCCGACCGCGTCCGCAACCGGGAAATCCTGATGCCGCTGCTCGAGCGCATCGTGCGCGCCAAGCCCGTCTCGTTCTGGACCGAGCAGCTGGAGCGCGCCGGTGTGCCCTGCGGCCCGATCAACTCGATCGCGCAGGCGCTGGCCGACCCGCAGATCGTCGCGCGCGGGCTGCGCATCGATCTGCCGCATCCGCTCGCCGGCCACGTGCCGCTGGTTGGCAGCCCGATCAAGGCGTCCGCCACGCCTCCCTGCTACGACCGGCCGCCGCCCACCCTCGGCCAGCACACCGAGGATGTGCTGCGCGAACTCGCCGGCCTGGACGACGCGACCATCGAGTCGCTGCGCGCCCGCGGACTGATCTAGGTCCGTGAAGTACCCGGGTTAGCCGCCGGCGAGCGCATTCGCGCGGCGCTGCCCCGACTCCACCATCGCGCCGGCAGTCGATCTGCTACTCGGTCCTAGCCGTATCACCGCATCCCGTAAAAGTGGCACGTCCGTCCCAAATATCGTCTGATTCCAATTTATTTGGGACATACTTCCCAAATGGATATCGGCGTAAGGCGACTGAACGAGGCCTTGAGCCAGAGCGTGCTGCGCATCCTGCGCGCATTGGCCCGGGTGCTGCTGCGACACGGTTTGCCGCTGCCGGCATTCGTCGAACTGGCCAAGCGCGCCTACGTGGACGTGGCGCTGCGCGATTTCGCGATCCCCGGTCGCAAATCCACGGTGTCCCGCGCTTCGCTGCTGACCGGGCTCACGCGCAAGGAGGTGCAGCGTCTGGTCGAAGCGCCGCTGCTTGCGGAAGGCGAACTGTTCGCTTCCCACAACCGCGCCGCCCGCGTCGTTGCCGGTTGGGTGCGGGATTCGGCGTTTCACGGACCCGACGGCCAGCCGGCGGCGCTGGCACCGGACGATGGCGTCGCGAGCTTTGCCGAACTGGTGCGCCGCTACAGCGGCGACGTGCCGCCGCGCGCGGTGCTCGATGAACTGCTGCGCGTGGGCACGGTGGAGCGCGATGCCGACGGGCGCATCCGCTTGCTGTCGCGCGTGTACATCCCGCGCGCCAGCGACGCCGGCAAGCTGGCGATCCTCGGCACCGACGTCTCCTATCTGATCGAGACGATCGACCACAACCTGCAGTACCCCGACATGCCGCGTTTCCAGCGCAAAGTGATGTACGACAACCTGCCGCTGGAAGCGATGGACGAGTTCCGCGCGCTGGCGGCACAGCAATCGCAGCAGCTGATCGAGCTGCTGGACGCCTGGCTCGCGCGCCACGATCGCGACGCCAACCCGGCCGTGCGCGGCAGCGGCCGCATGCGCGCCGGGGTGGGCATCTTCCACTTCGAGCAGAACCTCAGCGAACCCGGAGGTCGCAAATGACTCCCGCGCTCCCCCGTCTGTGCGCGGCATGGGTTGCCAGCGCGCTGCTCGCCGGCTGCGGCGGCGGCACCGATGGCACCGGCGCCACGCCCGAACCGACCGCCCAAGTCACGTCGAGCGGTGCGATGACTCGCGGCAGCGTGATCCTGAACGGCACGCGCTTCGACGACTCGGCGGCCGCCGTCACCGACGACCGCAACCGCACTGCGGCGCAGCTCGCCGACGGCATGGTGGTGAAGCTGCGTGGGCGCAGCGACGACGGCGCCACCGGGCGCGCCGATCGCATCGACGTCGAGAACGAAGTGCGCGGCGCCATCCAGTCGATCGACGCGAACGCCAATCCGCAGCGTTTCGTGGTGGCCGGTCTGACGGTGCTCGCCGACGATCTCACCGTGTACGCGAACGCGGCCAACTTCGGCGCGCTCGTGCCCGGCGTGCGCGTCGAGGTACACGGTCTGCGCGACGCGGCCGGCCGGCTGCGCGCGACGCGCATCGAGGCGAATGTCCCCGGAGCCGACGAGTTGCGCGGGCCGATCGGCAACGTCGACACGAGTGCGAAAACGTTCACGCTCAACGGCAACGTGACCGTGAACTACGCGGCCGCGGTCTTCAACCCGCGCGGCCAGGCCGGCGCCGGCGACTTGACGAACGGCGCCATCGTCGAAGTGCGCGGCACGCTGGCGGGCGGCGTGTTCAGCGCGGCCGAGGTGGACATCGAAGCGCGCGAAGACGCGCCGTTTACCGGCAACGCCGGCGAGAAACAGGAGGTCGAGGGCTTCGTCGGCGCGCTGGCGGGCACGGCCTTCCAGGTCGGCGGTCGCCCGGTGCGCATCGACGCCGGCACGCGCTTCGCAGGCGGCGCGGCGGCGGATCTCGCGAACGACGTGCGGGTCGAGGTCGAAGGCATCGTCGATGGGTCAGGCGTGCTGGCGGCCACCCAGATCCGCTTCAAACGGGCACGCCTGCTGCTGCACGGTCTGGCCACACGCGTTCAGTTGGCGCCGCCGCTGGTCGTCGCGCTCGGGCAATCCGCGCTCGTCACCGACCTGACCCGCATCGAGGCGCGTGCCGCCTCAGGCGGCAGTTCGAGCTCGCTCGCCGACATCACGCCGAATGCCGACTGTGTCGAGCTACGCGGATTCGCAGCCGGCCCGTTGTTCATCGCCGACGAGATCAAGGAGCCCAGCAGTTGCGGCGATGCCTTGGTGCAGGCGCGCGTCGGCGCGGTCGATACGGCGCGCTTCGAGCTGACGTTCTTCGCCGATCTGATCGCCCGGCTCGACGGCGCCGGCGTGCAGTTCCGCGACGCGGGCGGCGCGACGCTAAATCGCGACGCGTTCTTCCGCGCCGCGACGGTCGGCCGGCTGGTCAAGGTTAGAGGTGACTTCGCCGCCGGGGTACTGATCGGCCGCGAAGCCGAATTGCAGAACTGACCACGCAAGGAAAGGAGCAACGCATGAACCGAATCCTCAGATCCCTCTGGGTCGCCTTGGCGGCGACCGGGCTGGCAGCCTGCGGCGGCAACGGCGACACCGGCGCTGCGGCGCCGACGACGCAGGCGGCGTCGATCACCGCGCAGGGAGCGATGAGCAAGACCTCGCCGACCACGATCGCGGTCAACGGCGTGGAGTTCGACGTCAGCGCAGCGCGCGTGACGATCGGCGATCAAACCGCGGGCGCCGCCGCACTGCGCAGCGGCATGCTGGTTTCCGTCAGCGGCACCGCCGACGGTGCACGCGGCCGCGCCGCTGCGGTGGACGTGCGCGCCGAACTGGTCGGGCCCGTCACCGCGATCGACCTGACCGCCACGCCGCCGTTTTTCGTCGCCGGCGGCGTCAAGGTCGTGGTGGACAACTCGACCGTGTTCGAGGACTTGCCGGGCGGTCTGAGTTCGCTGCGCGTCGGCGTGATCGTCGAGGTGCACGGGCTGCGCGACGCCGGCGGCGTGCTGATCGCCACCCGCGTCGAGGTCAAAGCCGGCCTCGACCCGGCCGATTTGCGCGTACACAAGGTGCGCGGACCGATCACCGCGGTCGGCTCGGCGTCGTTCGCGATCGGCAATGTCACGGTCACTTACGGGCCGACCACGCTGTTCGTGCCGCCGCCGTTTTGCGGCCCCGCGGACCTGCAGGTCGGCCGCGTGGTCGACGTGCGCGGCCGTTTCAGCGACGCCACCACACTGGCCGCCTTCATGATCCGTTGCGTGGACTTCGAGCCCGCCGCCCGCAACGAGCTCGAGGGCTTCGTCGCCGAGCTCGACACCGCCGCGCGCACGTTCCGCCTGAACGGCGTGTTGATCCGCTACGACGACCGCACGGAGTTCCGCAACGGCTCGGTCGATGACCTGATCGACAACGCCAAGGTCGAGGTCCGCGCTGTGCTGGGCGACGACGGCGTGCTGCTGGCGGTCGAAATCAAACTCAAGCGTGTGCGCGTGATCCTGGCGACCGTGCCGACCGCGGTCGGCTCCGATTCGCTGACGATGTTCGGCAAGACCGTCGTGGTCAACGACCTGACGCGCATCCGCACGCGCGACGCCGGCGGTCGCAACTCGACCTCGCTGGCGGACATCGTCGCCGGCAGCGACCGCGTTCTGGTGCACGCCTTCGTCGACGATGCCGGCACGATCGTCGCCATCCTAGTGGTCGAGATCGGCGACAGCCACGGCGGGCGCGACATCGTGCAGGCGCGCGTGGTGGCGGAAAACGAAACCGCGCGCACGCTTGGCCTGCTCGACGCCGCGGCGCCGATCAACGTCGCCTTCGCACCCGACGCCGAGTTCGAAAACGACGACGGCGCGCCGCTTACGGCGGCGCAGTTCTTCGCTGCGGTCGTACCCGCTGCGCCGACCAACGCCGGCTCGCTGGTGAAGGTTCAGGGACGCTTCAGCGGCGGCGTCTTGCTAGCCGAGGAAGGCGAGCTCGAAGACTGATTCGGTCCGCCGCCGGCTTCGACCGCCGACGGTCGTGCGGCTGCGCCAAAATCCTCGTCGCCATTCCGAGCGAGGAGGCACCGATGGCGCAGCCGCGCAGCGAGTCCGGCGCCCACCATCTGTCGATCCACGGCCTCGTGCAGGGCGTGGGTTTTCGCGAGAGTATGTGCCGCGAGGCGCAACGCCTCGGCGCGCGCGGCTGGGTGCGCAACCGTCTAGACGGTTCG
>DATLZG010000311.1:0-2716 GCA_035574095.1 Burkholderiaceae bacterium
GCCTCCAGCGACGTCTCGCGCGCCGAGTTCCGCCGGCTGACGGCGCGCTGGATCGCGAGCCAGCCGACGCTGGCGGCGATCGGCTGGTCGCAGCGGCTGGCGGGCTGGCAGTTGGCGGAGTTCGAGCGGCGCATGCGGCGCGAGCGGCCGCAGTTTCGCGTCTTCGATCGCGATGACGCGGGCACGACGTCCGCTCCAGCGCCCGCCGACGAATACGTCGTGCTCACCTATATCGAGCCCGAGGAACCGAATGCCGCAGCGCTCGGCGTGAACGCGCTGTCGATCTCGGCGCCCCGCTTGGCCATCCAGCGTGCGCTGCACTCCGGGCAGCCGGCTGCGACCGGGGCCTTTCGCCTCACGCAGGATCCCGGCGGTGCGCACCTCGGCATGGTGGTCTATCTGCCGGCCGAATCCGCCGGCGGCGGCGACGACACCTGGCGCCAGCGCGGCGTGGTATTCGTGACGCTGCGGGTGAGCCAGGCGTTTGCCGACCGCGACGACAATGCGCTCGCCGCCTGCCTGTTCGACCTGACGCCCGACGCCCGCCACGAACTGTTGGCCGGCGACGAGCGGTGTCGCGAACCGGCGCCGGCGCAGGCGCGCTACGAACATGCGTTCGATTTCGGCGGCCGGCTGCTCGCGGTGCGCTTACTGACAACCCCCGCGTACCGCGCGTTGCACGCCGGCAGCGCGCCGCTGGGCCTGCCGCTGCTCAGTCTGGCGGTCGGCGCACTGGTGGCGGCCTTCCTGCTGTACGCCGCCGGCAGCGCCGAACGCGTGCGGCGGGTCGTCACGCGGCGCACCGAGTGGCTGCGGCGGGAAATGGCGCGGCGACGCGCGCAGCAGGACGCGCTACGTGAATCCGAGGAAAGGCTGCGACGCATCCTCGACTTGGCGCCGGTCGGGCTGACCTACACCGACCCGGACGGCCGTTTCCTGTACGCCAACCCCTGCTTCTGCGCGATGGTCGGGCGTTCGCCGTCGGAGCTGCAGGCGCGCACGCTGGCCAACATCAGCGACCCCGAACTGCACGAAGAGAACGCCGAGCTGCGCAACCGACTGCTCGCCGGCGAGTTTTCGCTGCTCCGGCGCACCACCCGCTACGTGCGTCCCGACGGCACGCTGGTGCCGGCCGAGGTGCTGGTGACAGTCGAGCGCGATGCCGACGGCCGGCCGCGGCGCGTGCTCGCGGTGGTGGAAGAGCTTTCCGCGCGCATGCGACTGCAAGAGGGCGAACGCGCGCGGCAACTGGCCGAGGAAGCCAACCGCGCCAAAACGGAATTTCTCTCGCGCATGAGCCACGAGTTGCGCACGCCGTTGAACGCCATCCTCGGCTTCGCGCAACTGCTGGAACTGGACCGCACGCAGCCGCTGACGGAAAGCCAGCGCGAGCGCGCGCATCGCATTCAGGTCGCCGGCTGGCATCTGCTGGCGATGATCGACGACGTGCTGGATTTGTCCCGCATCGAATCGGGCGCGCTCAATCTGAGCCTCGAACCGCTCGACCTGGCGGCCCTGACCGACGAAACGCTCAACCTGCAGCGCGCCGCGATCGCACAGGCCGGCCTGCAACTGGTGCAGTGGATCGCTGCCGAGGCGCGCTATGCGCGCGGCGACGCCACGCGCGTCAAGCAGGTGTTGACGAACCTGCTCTCCAACGCGGTCAAGTACAACCGTCGCGGCGGCACGGTGGCGGTGACCGTCGAGCGCACGGGGGAGCGCGTATGCGTGCATGTCGCCGACACCGGGATCGGCATGACGCCGGACAAAATGCAACGCCTGTTCCGGCCGTTCGACCGCCTGGGGCAGGAAACGAGCGGCATCGAAGGCACGGGTATCGGCCTGGTGATCGCACGCCGGTTGGTCGAGATGATGGGCGGCGAAATTTCCGTCGACAGCCGCCCCGGCGAAGGATCGCGCTTTACCTTCACGCTGCCGGCGGCGGGGGCGCCGGCCGTGGTCGCGCCGGCGTCGGCGCGGGCGGCCGCCGGTGCGGAACTCGCCGGCAAGCTGCTTTACATCGAGGACAACCCGGCCAACGCCGAAGTCGTGCGCGGAGTGCTGGCTACGCGACCGGGATTGCAGCTCACCGTCTGCGAGCGCGGTCTGCAGGGGCTCGAGGCGGCGCGGCGCGACCCGCCCGATGCGATCCTGCTCGATCTGCGCCTGCCCGACGTCGACGGCCTGCACCTGTTGGCCGAGTTCAAGCGCGACCAGCGACTCGCCCAAGTACCGGTGATCGTGATCTCCGCCGACGCGATGCCGGAGCGCGTCGAAGCCGCGCTGCGCGCCGGCGCAGCCGCGTTTCTGCCCAAGCCGCTGCGGGCGGCCGAACTACTGGGCCTGATCGACCGCACGCTGCGCGGCTGACGCGCCCGCGTCGCGCTCCAGGGCGGCGATCGCATCCAGCACGCCGACGAAGCGCTGCCCGAAATCGGTGAGTTCGTACTCGACGCGCGGCGGCACCTCCGGATAACTGTGCTTGGCCAGCACGCCGAAGTTGACCAGCTTGCGCAGCCGTTCGTTCAGCACCTTCTGCGTCAACCCCTCGACGCTGCGCTGCATCGCCCCGGGGCGCTTGATGCCCCGGCGCACCAGGTCGATGACGGTCAGCGTCCACTTGCAGCCGACCACGTCCTCGACCATCGCGTGTACGGCCGGTCGCGGCGGGCGGGGGCGGCTTCCGCTCTGTTTCCCCCGCGCGTGCGACGAACTC
>DATLZG010000312.1:0-2662 GCA_035574095.1 Burkholderiaceae bacterium
CGTCATCCCGAGCGCGGAGCGCGAGGGATCTCCAACGCGAAAGCGTCTGGGATTCCTCCTCGCCGCGCTCGTCGGAACGACAGGTCCGCAGTCATCCTGGCTCCCGCTCACTGCGTACACATGCCGCCGGTCGTGCGCGCGTCGATGTCGGCGGTCGCTACGCTCACGATCGCCGGCTTTTCGGGCACGGTCGGCAGTACGACGATGTCGCCGTTGTCGAGCAGCGCGTACACGTGCAGCCCGGCGGCGCCCACCGAGACGGCGCTGCGTCCGGGCGGCAGTGCGACCGGCGTCGGCGCGACCGCGCGCGACGGCGGCTGGGTGCTGCGCGTACCGAGATCGACGGCACCTTCGAAGAAAGTTCCCCACACGACCATCTCTCCGCGCCGCGTGCGCGCCGCGCACTTGGCCCACTCGGCGCATTCGATCTGCTCGATCGGCGCGAACTTGTTCAGCTCCGCAGCCGGCACCGGCCGCAATGACGGGTTGCCCAATCCGTGTACTTCGCGGCCCCAGAAGTGAACGAACCCTTCGAAGTCGATCGCGTAGGCGCCGTACAGGTGGCCGGTCACCGCGCGCACGAGGAAATTCGGAATCTGCGCCGGTTTGTCGAGGAACAGATTGAAGTCGTCGTTGCCGATGCCGAGCTGGTAGTTCGTGTTGTAGCCCCAGGAGAACACTTCGCCGCGCTCGCGCACCGCGTAGAACGCGCGGCCGCCGCTCGCCACGTTCGCGCCCTGCGCGCGGTTGTAACCCGCCACGCCGACGTCGATCACTGCGCCGACGCCGGAGTCGCGCAGATCGCCCGCTTTCAGCCCGAATATCTCGCGCTCTTCGTACGCGCGGCCGTCTTGCTTGCGCACGATCTGCCCGAGCCCGCCCGCCTGCGCATCGAACGGCACGAAGTCGAGCGCTGCCAGCATGTCCACGCCGCGGTAGACGGCAAGCTCGCTTGGCGCCAGCGGTGCCGCCGCCTGCGCGTCGCGCGGCTGCTGCGGATCGGCGATGCGATACGCCGCATCGTAGGTGCGCGACGAGAACGTGGCGCCGAGCAGCGGCCCCTGCGTGAACAACTGCCGGAACAGCAGCGAACCGGCGTACGGCACCGGCTTGTCCTGGCGCGTCGACCAGAACAGCACCTGGCCGTCGTTGCGCAGCAGCCAGATCGGCGTGTTGTTCGAGTAGCTGCGCAGCGCGAACGGATCGCGCGTCGCGTCGACACGTACCTGCAGCACGCGCGGCGTCGTCAGCCGCGCGCGCAGCTCGTCGCCGCCGCAGCTCGCCACCACGCGGTCGATGCCGGCCGCCAGGAATTCGCGCAGCTGCGCCAGCGAGTACGCCGCCTCGGCGGAACTGGTGACGAGCGGCGTGCCATTGCATGCGCCGTCGAGCACGCCATCGCAGAAATCGAGCGGCAACTGCGCCAGCCAGCGCAGCGCGGGAGCTTCGTCGTCGGGCTGGAACAACCCGGCCGCCACGCCGATGCCCGAGATGACGATGCCGTAGTTGCCGTTTTCGGTCGCCGGGATCTCGCCCGCTTTCGTCGTATCGGATAGCAGCCACGGCAGACGCGTGATGTCGCTCACCTTGTATGCCGCCGGCAGATAGGCGTTGAACGCGTCGCGCACCAGCGCGTTTGCTGCGGCCACGCGCGCGGCATCCTTCCAGCCGTTGGCACCGTGCTTGGCGTTCAGGTGGCGCCACGCCGCCTCGGTGAGCAGCGTGATGCCGACGTTCTTGTCAAACTTCGGCACCACGGCGTTCATCTCGCTGCCGAGCGGGAACTTCACGAACTGCCGCTTCGCCTCCTCGTAGTAGGTGGTCGAACCGTCCGGCTTTGCGCGTACCGTGAAGCGCACCGGCCCCGCGTAGCCTTTCAGATCGACGCGCACAACGCCGCGTTTGGCGTCGATCTCCGCTTCACCGGCGATGCGGCCGTCGGCCAGCTCGACGCGTACCAGCGCGTTGCGAAAGCGGCCGAGCCCCGGGCCGCCGTCGCCGCTCCCGGCGCTCGCGCCGCCGTCGCCGCCGCCGGGACCGCCTGGACTGTCCCCGTAGTAGAAGACCGCGTTCGGATCGCCCGGCTCGACGATCAATTGCGCCTGGGCGATCGATGCGGGGTTGCCATCACCGTTGCCGCCACCTCCGCACGCGGCGAGAAGGGCCGCGCCGGCCAACAAGGCAAGAGCGATTCTGTCGAATGCAGCCGACATGGCGAGTCTCCCGAGTTCGGTCCCCCATGCTGGCGGTCGCGGCGCGAAAAGTCGCCCGCGAAACACCGCCCCGTGGTGACGAAAACTCGCTTGCCGGCCGCCTCAGCCGGCCGCCGGCTCGCTCTGCTTGAACGCGCGATGCTCGTTCAACTCGTCGATCGCGTGCGCCACGCTCGCCGCCTCGCGCGCGAGAAAGCGCGCGACCGCCGCGTGCATCTCGGGTCGCGCCAGCCAGTGCGCCGAGAAGATCGGCACCGGATCGAGGCCGCGCGCCAGCTTGTGCGCGCCTTGCGCGCCGCCTTCGAACACCGCCAGCCCGCGCTCGATCGCGAACTCGATCATCTGGTAGTAGCAGCACTCGAAGTGCAGGCAGGACACGTGCTCGACCGCACCCCAGTGCCGGCCGTACAGCCGCGTGCCGTCGAAGACGCCGAGCGCCGCGGCGATCG
>DATLZG010000313.1:0-4843 GCA_035574095.1 Burkholderiaceae bacterium
CGCGCACGCCGATCCATCTGGCGCTGACCTTCGACGAGGAAACAACCTTCCTCGGCGTCAAGACCTTGCTCGCCGATCTCGCCGACCGCGGCGTGCGGCCGGCCGCCTGCATCATCGGCGAGCCCACCGACATGCGGGCGATCGTCGCCCACAAGGGCAAGCGCGACTACTGCTGCCGCGTGCGCGGGCGCGAGGCCCATTCTTCGCTGACGCCCGCCGGCGTGAACGCGATCGAATACGCGGCGGCGATCGTCGCCTTGATCCGCCGCCTGGCCGAGCGCTGCGCGCGCGAAGAGCCGCGCGACGCGCGCTTCGCGGTGCCGTACACGACGCTGCAGACCGGCACGATCCGCGGCGGCATCGCGGTCAACGTGGTGCCGCGCGAGTGCAGCTTCGAGTTCGAGATCCGCAACACGCCCGGCACGTCGCAGGACGCGCTCGCCGGCGAGATCATCGGCTATGCGCACGGCGAGCTGCTGCCGCAGATGCGCGCGGTGGCGCCGGAGGCCGACATCGCGTTCGAACTCGGCATGAACCTGCCCGCGTTCGGCATCGCGCCGGACGCGCCGCTGGTGGCCTGGGCGCAGGAGCTGGCCGGCACCCGCCATCTGGGCGCCGGCGCGGTGAGCTTCGCCACCGAGGCCAGCATGTTCGCGGCCGCCGGTATTCCGACCGTCGTGCTCGGCCCCGGCTCGATCGAGCAGGCGCACAAGCCGAACGAATACATCAGCTATGCGCAGGTCGCGGCGTGCGAGCAGTTCTTCGGGCGGCTGATCGAAGCGCCGCTGCCGGCGTGGGCCGCCGCATGAGCACGATCGTCCGCGCGGCCTGCCCGCACGACTGCCCGGACACCTGCGCGATGCTGGTCACGGTGGAAGACCGCGGCGGCAAACGCGTCGCGGTGAAGATCGCCGGCGATCCCGCGCATCCGACCACGCGCGGCAGCCTGTGCACCAAGGTCAGCCGCTATCTGGAACGCGTCTATCACCCGGAGCGCGTGCTGTATCCGCTGAAGCGCGCCGGCCGCAAGGGCGAGGGTCGCTTCGTGCGCGTCGGCTGGGACCAGGCGCTCGACGACATCGCCGCGCGCCTGCGCGCGATCGCCGCGGTCGATGCGCAGCGGATCGTGCCGTACAGCTACTGCGGCACGATGGGCTTGGTGCAGGGCGAATCGATGGCGGCGCGCTTCTTCCACAAGCTCGGCGCCAGTCTGCTCGAACGGACGATTTGCGCCAGCGCCGGGGCAGAGGCGATCAACTACACGCTCGGCACGCGCACCGGGCCGGCGATGGAAGCGTTCGCCGGCAGCAAGTTGATCGTGTTCTGGGGCACGAACGCGATCGCCTCCAATCTGCACCTGTGGAGCTTCGCGCAGCAGGCGAAGCGCAACGGCGCGAAGCTGATCGCGATCGATCCGTACCGTTCGCTGACCGCCGAGAAATGCCACCGGCACATCGCCGTGCTGCCCGGCACCGACGGCGCGCTGGCGCTCGGCCTCATGCATGTGCTGATCCGCGAGGGCTGGCTGGACCGCGATTACATCGCGCGTTACACGCTCGGCTTCGACGCCTTGGCCGAGCGCGCGCGCGCCTTCGATCCGGCGCGCGTGGCGTCGATCTGCGGCATCACGGCGGAAGAAGTGGAGGCGCTGGCGCGCGACTACTGGGAGCTGCGGCCGGCGGCGATCCGGCTCAACTACGGCATGCAGCGCGCCGCCGGCGGCGGCAACGCGGTGCGCGCGATCGCCTGCCTGCCCGCGCTCGCCGGCCACTGGCGCGATCCGGCCGGCGGCGTGCTGCTGTCGACGAGCGGGGTGTTTCATCGCGACCTCGCCGCGCTGCAGCACCCGGAACTGCTCGCCGGGCGCACGCCGCGCACGATCAACATGTCGACGATCGGCGACGACCTGCTGTCGGCCGAGCCGCCGATCGAGGCGCTGATCGTCTACAACAGCAATCCGGTCGCGGTCGCGCCCGAGTCGCGCAAGGTGGCGCAGGGCTTCGCGCGCGAGGACTTGTTCACCGTCGTGCTGGAGCAGTTCCAGACCGACACCGCCGACTACGCCGATTACGTGCTGCCGGCCACCACGCAACTGGAGCACGTGGACGTACACGCTTCCTACGGGCACCTGTACATCGTCGCCAACGACGCGGCGATCGAGCCGCTCGGCGAGGCGCTGCCAAACACCGAGATCTTCCGCCGCCTGGCGCAGCGGATGGGCTTTACCGAGCCGTGCTTCGCGGAAAGCGACGAGCAGATCGCCGCGCGCGCGTTCGCCGCCAGCGGGCCGACCGCGAATTACGACTGGCGGCGGGTCAAAGCGCAGGGCTGGCAACGGCTCGACCTGCCGGCTTCGTACGCGCCGTTCGCGCAGGGCGGTTTCCCGACGCCAAGCGGCCGCTGCGAGTTCTACTCGGAACGCCTGGCGCAAATGGGACTCGATCCGCTGCCGGATTACGTGCCGCCGTACGAAGGGCCGACGTCGAATCCGGCGCTCGCCGCGCGCTATCCGCTGGCGATGATTTCGCCGCCGGCGCGCAACTTCCTCAATTCCACCTTCGTCAACGTCAAGAGCCTGCGCGACGCCGAGGGCGAACCGGCGCTCGAAATCCATCCGCGGGATGCGGCGGCGCGCGGCATCGAAGACGGCGCCTACGTGCGCGTGTTCAACGACCGCGGCTCGATCGAACTCGCCGCGCGCGTGACCGACAAAGCGCGTCCGGGCGTGGTGGTGGCGCCGTCGATCTGGTGGAAAAAGCTCGCCCGCGACGGCAAGAACGCGAACGAGCTGACGAGCCAGCGCCTGACCGACCTCGGCCGGGCGCCGACGTTCTACGACTGCCTGGTCGAGGTCGAGGCGCGGGCGCGCTGATGCGCTATGCGGCGGCGCGCAGCGCGGCCGCGCGCTGCGGCTTGGCCGCCCGCTTCGGTTTGTGCACGGCCGGTCGGGCCGCTTGGGCGGCCAGCATCCACAGCCGGCTGGTGATCGGTGCGATGCGCGCTTGCAGTTGCCGGTCCATCACGTGCCCCCGTCATTCGATGTAGGAAGTGCGCCTACTTTAGGTGTCGGCCGCATTCCGAATCCGCCGATAAGCGGGTGCTGCACGGCGCAATTCGGCCTTGCCCGTCGGCGCGCGCGGGATCGCGGCGATAGGGAATCGAAGCCACGCGGACCTACGGCGCAAAATGCGCGCTCGGGCGGAGTCTGGCGGGCAGCGATGTTGGAGATCGGGCAACCGCGAGGCGGCGCGTCGTCGTTCGCCGCGGAAAGATCGCTCGCTGCGGCGTGGGACATCTGGCTGACCCGTTGGCGCAAGCCCGCCGACCTCATCCAGCGCTCGACCGCGCGCCTGCGTTCGCTGCTCGATTTCGCGCGCACCGAAGCGCCGCTCTATCGGCGCCTGTATCGCGACCTGCCGCCGTCGCAGAAGCTGCAGCTCGCCGATCTGCCGGTCGTCGACAAGGCGACGTTGATGGCGGATCTGTGCGCCAGCCTGACGGTGCGCGATCTGTCGTACGCGGAGATTGAGCGCTTCCTCGCCGGCGCGCCGACCGGCAGCCTGCTGCGCGGTCAGTACGCGGTGTGGACCAGCTCCGGCACCACCGGCACGCCCGGCATCTTCCTGCACGATCGCGACGCGCTCGCGATCTACGACGCGCTCGAGGTGTTCCGCTTCCGCGGCCTGACGGCGCCGGCGGAGTTCGCCGCGCGCCTGCTAGCCGGTGAACGGTATGCGCTGGTCGCCGCCACCGGCGGCCACTTCGCCGGCGCGGCGTCGGTCGAAAGGCTGCGGCAGGCGTACCCGTGGCTGGCGCCGCGCATGCGCGTGTTCTCGCTGCTCGCGCCGTTGCCGGCGCTGGTGCGCGCGCTGAACGACTTCGCGCCCACACTCGTCGCCACCTATCCGACCGCCGCCGACGTGCTCGCCGACGAACAGCTCGCCGGCCGGCTGCGGCTTGCGCTCACCGAGCTGTGGACCGGCGGCGAATGCCTGTGCGATGCGGTGCGCACGCGGCTGGCGCGCGTCTTCAACTGCCGCGTGCGCAACGGCTATGGCGCCTCCGAATTCCTGTCGATCGCCGCCGAGTGCAGCCACGGCGTGCTGCACGTGAACAGCGACTGGGTGCTGCTGGAACCGGTGGACGCGTCGTATCGCGTGCTCGATCCGGGCGAGACTTCGCACACGGTCTTGCTGACCAACCTCGCGAACGGTGTGCAGCCGCTGATCCGCTACGACCTCGGTGATTCGGTCACGGTATTGCCGGCGCCGTGCGAATGCGGCTCGATCCTGCCGGCGATCCGCGTCGAAGGCCGGCGCGACGACGTGCTCGCGTGCGCCGACGGCCGCGGCGCCACCGTCAAGCTGCTGCCGCTGGTGCTGACGACCGTGCTCGAGGACAACGCGCGTGTGCACGACTTCCAGCTCGAGCAGTGCGGTCCGGCGCGGTTGCGGCTGCGCCTGGGCGCGCCGGAACGCCGCCGCGCCGCCCATGCGCTGGCGGCGCTGCGCGAGTATCTGCGCGCGCAGGGCTTGCCCGCGGTGGCGATCGAGGTCAGCGAAGAAGCGCCGCGGCGCGACAGCGTCAGCGGCAAACTGCGGCGCGTGATCTGCGCCGAGCCCGTGCGCGGGCGGCGTGCGCCCGCCGATCGGGCACAATCGGCGCCGTGCTCGAGCGCCTGAAACGACGCACTCCTCGCTTGCTGCGGCGGCGTTGGCTGCCGGTCGCCGCCGTTGCGCTGCTCGCCGCGGCGGCCGCCGCCGGATGCTCGACCGTCGGCTATTACGCGCAGGCGGTGCACGGCCACTTGGCGCTGCTGGCCGCGGCGCGGCCCATTCCGCAG
>DATLZG010000314.1:0-4003 GCA_035574095.1 Burkholderiaceae bacterium
CGAACCGTAGTGCATCGTAAAGATGCGGCGATCCGCAGGTGCCGGCAACGCATCGCTGGCGCGCCAAATGTATGGCTGATCGTTGCTGTCGCGCGGCAGCGGATTGCCGCTCGAATCAGTTGTGCGGAATCGCAAGGTGACCGGATCGATCTCGCGCCGATAGATATTGCCGGCCCAGGTGCCCCGTCCGAACTCCGCGGTGAAGACGCCGTTGCCGGTATCCAGATAGGCCGTGCTCGTCGCAGCCGCAGTACCGACCAGCGCACGCGAACGGCTGATTTCCCGCACGATCCGGCGGAAGCCGTCGACCAGCTCGGCTGGGCGGTCGGCGCTGAACGCCAGGCCACGGCTGTTGATCGCGGCGTGCCAGAGGTCGTACACGTTGCCGGGGGAAACGCCCGACCCTGTCGCCGGCCAATTGCTGGCGCCGCTGCGCAAATTGTCGTAGCCGCTGCCGGCGTGTGTGCTCCCACCCCAGACCAGACCGGGCAGACTCAGGAATTTACTCATCCCGAGACCGACGGTGAAATTCACCATGTGCTGCCAGGTCGCCGGGTCGTTCTTTGGGTTCCAGTAGCGCTGCGTAGCGTCGCCGACGCTGTCGCCAAGGTAGGGCGATACGTCGTTCGCGAGATCACTGCGCAAATCGGTACGCCAGTAGTAGAACGCGACATCGGACAAGCTGTCGGAACTCATGTCTCGATAGATTAGAGTCGCCGCGTAGGCGGGGTGGCTCGAATCGGAACCTCCCGGGAAGGTCGTACCGTCTGGCAGGCTCGCGGCGTTGCGGTCTTGGTTGCCGCAAGCGGTGCCAGCGCAGAAATTGCTCGTCGTGTCTTCCTCCGAGTTCCACAGGCCGTCCGTCATCATCAAGTGGTAGTTCGGACGGCAACTGTATTCGGTGCCGACACTGACCTGCGGCTCCTCGGCGTAAGGACTGTTGACACCGCTGGTCCGGTAATAGTCCCCCGCGCGCATCATCGCAGAGCGCAGGGGGGTGAAGCCGCGGGCAGGCAGGCGGAACAGCCATGAGTAGAAGTTGTCCCGATGCGCGCCCTCGAATGGCCGAATGCGACTGTCGCGGGGCACCGCATCCCAACCCTGACAATTCGTGCCGAACGTCGTGCAGGTGGTCAGCCCCTGCCAGCCGATCCGCACGGATGGCGGCAGCCCGGCCAACGCGCGAGAAGCGGCCGTGACGGTTAGCAGATTACGCGTGCGATAAAACGAATACCAGTTCGCGAAGTTCTGCCGTTCGTCCGGGCCTATGGCGGCGTTGGTCCCCGAGGTCGCCGAGACGATCACGAGCTGGTAACAGTCGTCGTCCCCGGTTGTTCCGTCGCAGCCCCCCAAAGACGCGTTGAAGCGATAGTAGTAAGCAGCAGAGGGGTCGTTCGGCGACGCGATGCCCAACGCGGCCAAGTCCGCAGCCGCATGTGGGGCGAAGGCATGTGGGGCGAAGTTCTGCGTCGTAGTCGATGGGTTGTACTCCATGGTTGGCCGATAGTCCGACCGCAGATCGACTTCTCCGCGCGTCGGATCGAAGCCATTGATCCAAGCACGCGGGAAGGAGGTTTGCTGTGCGACGCCGTTGGCGTCGAGCGGCGGCGCGTACACGACGTTCGGGTCGTAATAGAGCGGATTGAACGCGGCCGACTTGAAGCGGCGGGTGTGCCGAAGCACGTCGAGGTCGCTGTTGCTGTAGTCAGGCACATATGCTCGAGCCATCGAACCCGAGTCGTCCAGCGTCACCACCAGATTCGGCGCCGGCGGCGTCGGCAGAAACTGCGGTACCTGCGCTAAGGAGGCCGGCGGGTCGAACGGCGCCGCATAACCGGGCGGCACCAACGTCGCCGCCATGAAGATGCCGAGTACCTGCGCCGCGAGCAACCGACGCAGAGGGCGCAACGGGTATGCATTCTTCGCGGTCATTTTTCCTGCCCTCTCGAAGCGACGAATCAGAGCGGCGGCGGCCGCAACTGGCTTTGCACCGTCGTGCGGAAGCCGCCGCTTGCGTCGCCGTAACCGCGCCCGGTCACGACGTAGGCCGCATTCGGGACCATCGTTCCGCCGACAGTGGGATCGGGCGCCGCGCGTACTTCTTCCAGCAGGCATTGCGGCGGGCTGACCGGGCGCGCATCGTCCTTGTAGACCGCTGCCGGCGGCGACTGCAGCTTCGGATTACTACTGCTCCAGTTGCTTGCGCTGCGCCATGCTTGGCCGGCCGTCGAAGTCGAATCGATGCGCGCGTCGGCGAGCGTGGGTCCGCCCGCGGCGGCGATCTGCTCGCAATGGCGCAGCGCGAGTTCCGCCTGCTCGAACGCGATCGCCGAGGCGCGCAAGTTCGCGCTGATGCGCTCTTCCGTCGTCACCCCGCGGATCGCAACCACCGCGATCAGGGTGATCATCACCAGCATCACCAGCGCCAGCGGCAACACCACGCCGCGCTGCTCATTCGGGGCGTTGGACGGCTTCATCGTCTCTCCTCAGAGCGTCCGATTGCGCAGCGTGACGACCTGCGTGAACACCCGCCGCAAGCGGCCGTCGTTCGGGAACGCGCGTCCCTGGCAATCGACGCCCGCCTGCTGTCCGGTGGTCAGGCCCGTTTCCTCGGAGCGCACCTGCACGCACAGCTCGACGCCGAGCACGCGGCCCCAGTCGGAAAATCCGTCCGGATCGACCACGCGCTCGGCGCGCGTGAACGGATCGCCGATGCGCAGCCGCACCTGCAGATCCTCGACGTTCGGAATCAACGGCTGCGCCGTCGGGCTGCCGTTGCCGAGGCACATCAGCGTCGGCACGCCATTCGAGTTGGCGATGTAAAAGCGGTTCTGCGCAATGCGCAGCCCGCCGGCGTCGGCCGGCACCTCGAAGCCGAGGCAGTCCCGGCTCTCGCCGGAACCCGCCGCGGGCGTGGATTCGACCTGGTAACGGACCTGCAGTCCGTCGGCGGCGCCAGCCGTTCCGGCGCACGCCGGCGTGGCGCCCGCTTCGCTCGGATTGCTGAAGCCGCCCGCGCACGCCCACACCGGGTTGCCCGTGAAAGTCGACGGGTTGGAGACATTGGCGAAATTGCCGAGTAACTGGCCATAGCCGGCCATGCGGATCTGATAGGCAAGCCGGTCGAGCGCAAGCTGCCCGGCCGACTGGATGCGCTGCAGGTCGGTGCCGGCGCGATAGGTCTGGCGGTTGGCGGCGTAGATGCTCAGGATGCCGATCGTCAGCATCAGGCCGATCGTGATGGCGACCAGAACTTCGATCAGCGTGCGGCCGTGCTCGCGCCGCGCCACGCTGGCAGGCGCGTTCATGGCCGCACCCGGATGCGGATGCATTCGACTTCGGCCGGAGTGCCGTCCGGGCACACGCGGCCGGCGTCGAGCGCCGGACGCAGCGCCGTGTTCGTTCGCAGCCCGGTTTCGACCCACATCATCGTGATCTCCCACGCCGGCTGCCCCGGCACCTGCGCGATGCGCGCCCAGCCGCCGGGCAGTGCGCCGCCGCGCACGCGTGCGAACCAGCGATCGAGGTCGTACTGCGCCTGCTGCTGCGGCGTACAGACGTTCGCTTCGCAGTCCGGCGCCGTGGGCGGCGTATAGCTCCCTGTCGGGTAAGCGGTGGTGAAGTTGTAGTCACCGGCGGTGACGGCGGCGACGTTCGATCGCATCCGGTCCGCCAGATCGAGCGCCAGTTGCGTCGCGAGCGCGCGGCCGTGTGCGTCTTTCTGGATCGACAGCCCGCGCACCTGCATGCCGGCGAGTCCGAGCAGGCCGATGGCGACGATCACCATCGTCACCAACACTTCAATCAGGGTAACGCCGTGCTGGCCGTCCTTTCCTTGCCTTGCCCACTTCATGTGCAGGCTCCGTACGAATTCGACGTGCGCGCGCGCCCGGTCGTGGCGATGCACAGGGAGCGGCGGTTGCTCTCTTCGGCGCCGGCGAAGTCGATGCGCAAGGGCTCGGGCACACCCGGTGCGAGCGACGCAATCGGATCGCCGTTCAGG
>DATLZG010000315.1:0-10947 GCA_035574095.1 Burkholderiaceae bacterium
CGACCGTCGCACCCTGCAGTGCCTGCGCCGCTTCCGGCGTCTCGCAGCCCTCCCATTTGGCCAGCAGCAGCGCACCGTGCCGGCGCAGCGACGAAACCGTGATCGGCTCCCACTGCCCGCTGCGCTTCAACCACCACCGCCGGCTGGACTGCAGTACGACGCCGGCGGCATCGAACGGCGCGATTCGTACCCAGCCTTTGGTCCCGTAGGCGCCGCGCACGGCGCCAAGCTCCACCAGGTCGTCCGGCGCCGCGCTCACTGCGCCGCCGAGCCGAACTCCTTGACGAGCCGTGCGACCGTCGGGCTCAACTGCGCGCCCACGCCTTGCCAGTAACTCAGCCGATCGGCCGCGACGCGAAACTTCGGTTCGCCTTCGGCCGCCTTCGGGTTGTAAAAGCCCACGCGCTCGATGAACCTCCCGTCGCGCGGGTTGCGCGAGTCGGTTGCGACGATGTTGAAAAACGGGCGCTTCTTCGCGCCGCCGCGTGCCAGTCGAATGACAACCATCTGCGATCCCTCGTCGGGGAAACGAATCCCTCGAAAAAACGCGTGATTGTAGCCGGGGCCGCAACGGCCGAGCAAACGCCCGCGCTGCGCGATCCGTATCATCCCGCCCCGCCCGCAACTTGCTCCAATGCCGTTTCGACACAAAGCTCTTGCCGCCCTGCTCGCGTTCGTCGCCGGCAGCCTGGGCGCGCACCGCCTCTACCTCGGCCAGCGCCTATGGTGGCTGCCGCTGTCGGTGACGCTGACGATGCTGCCGCTGCTCGCCGGTGTGCGCAACTGGTACCAGAGCCCGGCGTTTTTCGTGCTGATGGTGCCGGTCGTCGCCGGCCACATCGAGGCGCTGGTGCTGGCGCTGATGCCGGACGAGCACTTCGACGCGCGCTTCAACCGCGGCAGCGCGCGGCGCAACGCCAGTGGCTGGGATGCGGTGCTGGTGGCGATCGTGACGCTGATGGTCGGAACGATCGTGCTGATGACGACGATCGCGCTGCTGGTGCAGACGCTGTTCGGATACACGGTTTGAGCCGCTGTCCGTCGACGGTCGACGGTGGGGCTGCGGCTCTCGCGGCGTCGCTCAGAACAGATCGAGCTGCGGGCCCGGGCGCGGCGGCGTGAAGAGGTCGTCGCGCAGTTCCACGCCGCCGCGCGTCAGCCCGACGCGCGCAGCGGCCTTCTCGAATCGCTGGCGGATCAGCTCCGCCCACACGCCCTCGCCCTTCATGCGCGCGCCGAAACGGGCGTCGTAGTCCTTGCCGCCGCGCATGTCGCGCACACGATTCATCACGCGCGCGTGCCGCTGCGGAAAGTGCGCGCGCAGCCAGTCCTGGAAAATCGGATCGACCTCCCACGGCAGGCGCAGCACCGCGTAGTGGGCCCCGCTGGCACCGGCGGCCGCTGCGGCTGCGAGCAGCGACTCGATCTCGGGCTCGTTGACGAACGGGATGATCGGCGCGACGTTTACGTGCACCGGCACACCGGCGCGCGCGAGGGTTTCGATCGCCCGCAGGCGCCGCCGCGGGCTGGCGGCGCGCGGCTCCAGCGTGCGCGCGAGCGCCGCGTCGAGCGTGGTCAGGCTGAAGAACACCGCGACCAGACCGAGTTGCGCCGCCGGAGCCAGGAGGTCGAGATCGCGCTCGACCAGCGCCGCCTTGGTCACGATCGCGAACGGATGGCGCGCGCGCGTCAGCACTTCGACGATGGCGCGCGTGATCTTCAGCTCGCGCTCGATCGGCTGGTAAGCGTCGGTCGCCGCGCCGAGGTTGATCAGCGCCGGCCGGTAGCCGGGCGCGGCGAGCTCGCGCTCCAGCACTTCGGCCGCATTGCGCTTGGCGACCAGCTTGGTTTCGAAGTCCAGCCCGGGCGACAGATTCAGATAGCTGTGCGTGGGCCTGGCGTAGCAGTACGGGCAGCCATGCTCGCAGCCGCGGTACGGGTTGATCGAGCGGTCAAAGCCGAGATCCGGCGACTCGTTGTAAGCGAGCAGGCTTTGCACCTGCTCGAACGCGATCTCGGTAGGCAGCGGCGCGAGCGGCTCGTCGTCGTCCTTCTCCGCGCGTGCGGCGTCGAGCGCATCGCCGTCGACTTCGCGCGTCACGCGCTCGAAGCGATGCGCAATGCGACTGGTCGCGCCGCGCCCCTTGCGCACGACCTGGACCGGCGCCGGTGCGCCGACGCCTCCCGGGCGCGGCCTCGGCGGCATCGGGCCCTCGCTTGAACCCTAGGCGAAATCGCGCGTCAGCGCCGCCTGCACCTGCGGCGCGATTTCGTCGACGCGCGCCTGATAGTTGGGGTGGTCGATGCCGATCGCCACCGGTTCGCCCTGCTTGAAGGCGGCGATCATCTGCGGCGTGAACTCGAAGCGCAGGAAATGCACCGATGAGGTCTTCTGCTCGTTCTCGCGCTCCAGATCCTCGTCGGCGATCGCGTACACGCGTTCGAAGCCGTTGACCTGCATGTAGGTGCGATCCTCGATGCCCTTCAGCCGCGCCAGCTCGCGCGCGCGCACGGCCGGATCCTCGTACTCGATCATCATCGTCGCTTTCAGATTGGTGCCGTCCGGAATCAGCGGGTTGTAGGCGTCCAGCTCGTCCTGGATGCCCTCCTCCTCGAACGTGCGTTCGATGCGCAGCATCTCCTGGATCTGATAGCGGATCGTCAGTTCGTCTTCGAACACCAGCGTGACGTGCTCGCCGACGTGCACGGTGCGATTTTTCTTGTGCGCGATCACCTTGGCGCGAAACGCTTTGCGCTGTCTTGCGTATTCCTCCAGCGTCAGCAGGCTGGCGCGGGAAATCGGTGCCATGGTCATGACCTCCTACAAACCGTAAGCGATGCGAACGAGCGTGATCGGATGCGCGAGCCGCGGCGCCTTGCCGTCCAGCGCCTCGCGCGCGAACTGTTCGATGCCTTGCGCGATGTGATGGCCGGCGAGCTGGCAGTCGGAGCTGATGAAATCGGGCCGCGCGCCGGCCATCGACTTGAACACCGGCTTGCCGATCTTCATCGCCATCGCGTGAAACTCCTTCTTCACGCCCCAGGTGCCCGAATGCCCCGAGCAGCGTTCGACCGTATTGACTTTCGCGCCCGGCAGCAGTTGCAGCAGTTCTTCGGTCTTGCGGCCGATGTTCTGCACGCGGCCGTGGCAGGGGATGTGATAGGAGACCGTTCCGAGCGGCGTCTTGAAGTCGGTCTTCAGCAGGCCGTCCTTGTGGCGCGCGACCAGGTACTCGAACGGATCCCACATCGCGTCCTTGACCGCCGCGACGTCGGGGTCGTCGGGAAACAGCAGCGGCAGTTCCTGCTTGTACATCAGCGTGCACGACGGGATCGCGGTCACGATCGCGTATCCCTGCCGCGCCAGTGCGGCAAGCTGCGGGATGTTGACGCTCTTCAACCGCTCCACCGCGTCCAGATCGCCGAGCTCGAGCTTCGGCATGCCGCAGCAGGCCTCCTTCTCGGCCAGCACGTACGGGATCTCGTTGTGCTCGAGGATCTTCAGCAGATCGTGGCCGATGCCCGGTTCGTTGTAGTTGACGTAACAGGTCGAATACACCGCGACCTTGCCCGGCGTGCGGCTGCCGTCGCGCACGGGCGGCGCGGTATTGGAGCGTGCGGTCGAGCGGAATTTCTTCGCTGCGTACTCCGGCACCCAGGCGTTGCGGTCCACGCCGAGCTGCGATTCCATCAGCGCCCGCATCGGCTTGGTGCGGTTGACCGCGTTGACCGTTTGCGTGACGACCGGGATGCCGGCCAGTTTGCCGAGCGCGTCGGTGGACGACAGCAACTTGTCGCGAAACCTCGCCCCCTGCTTGCGGAAGCGCACCGCCTTCGCGCGCAGCATCAGGTGCGGGAAGTCCAGATTCCATGGGTGCGGCGGCACGTACGGACACTTGGTCATGAAGCACATGTCGCACAGGTAGCACTGATCGACCACCTCGCCGTACTTCTCCTTCGGCACGCCGTCCAATTCCATCGTCGGGCTGTTGTCGACGAGATCGAACAGCGTCGGAAACGCGCCGCACAGGCTGACGCAGCGGCGACAGCCGTGGCAGATGTCGAACACGCGCTCCAGTTCCTTTGCGAGCGCCGCTTCGTCCCAGAACGTCGGGCTTTTCCAGTCGATCGGATGCCGAGTCGGCGCCTCCAGGCTGCCTTCGCGCACAGTCATCGAAAGTTTCCTCGTCAGGGGCGGGGCCGCAAGGCCCCAGAATCGCCGAACGGGCGGCGCGCAACGCGCCGCCCGTTCGAAGTCGAGCGTGAGGGCGGACGGCGATTCCGTCCGCAAGTTGCGCGGCTCAGTCGGCCAGCGCGTCCAGCGTCTTCTGGAACTTGTTCGCGTGCGAGCGCTCGGCCTTGGCCAGCGTCTCGAACCAGTCGGCGATCTCGTCGAAGCCTTCCTGGCGCGCGGTCTTGGCCATGCCCGGGTACATGTCGGTGTACTCGTGCGTCTCACCGGCGATTGCCGCCTTCAGGTTGTCGCGCGTCTTGCCGATCGGCAGCCCAGTGGCCGGATCGCCGACCTGCTCCAGGTACTCGAGGTGGCCGTGCGCGTGACCCGTTTCGCCTTCGGCCGTGGAGCGGAACACCGCGGCCACATCGTTGTAGCCCTCGACGTCGGCCTTGGCCGCGAAGTACAGATAACGGCGATTCGCCTGCGATTCGCCGGCGAACGCGTACTTCAGGTTCTCCTCGGTTTTCGAGCCTTTAAGTTGCGGCATAACGTCTCCCAAAGTGAAAAAGCGAAAAACGCCCGCGCCGCGCTGCGGCGCCAAGCTGCGCGAACTTTACTGCGGCCGCCGCGTGAGAACCAATGAGTTGTCGCAATCCGGCTCATAGGTGCGACCTATGACCGGATTCATGGGATGCGCTTGCTCAGAGGCCGTGAATCTCTCGACTGCACGGCCCGCAGGCGTCGTTGCGCGGTGCTCGGGCCTCGCCTATCGCCTTCAGGTTTCTCGGCCCGACCGCTTCTCAGAACGCTGCGTCCGGCAATGCCAGTACGCCCGGACTGCCGTGCACGATGCTCGTGCGGATGCCGGCCGCCGCCGACAGCACGTGGTCGGCGAAGAATCGCGCAGTCGCGATCTTGGCGCGCAGGAAGTCGGCATCGGCGCCTCCTTCCGTCAGCTTGCGCTGGGCGATCGCCGCCGCGCGCGCCATCTGCCAGCCGCCGAACGTGATGCCGGCGAGCTTCAGATACGGAACCGAGCCGGCGTACACGCCGCGGATCTCGGATTTCACGTTGGCGAGGACGAAATCCACCACCGCACTGTAGGCGTCGATCGCTTCCTCCAGGCGCGCGCGGATCGCTCGCAGGTCGTCGGTGGCGCCCAGTTCCCCGGCCGTGGCGCGCATCTGCGCGATGAAAGCGCGCGCCACCGCGCCGCCGTCGCGCACCGTCTTGCGGCCGACCAAGTCGTTCGCCTGGATCGCCGTCGTGCCTTCGTAGATCGTCAATATGCGCGCGTCGCGGTAGTGCTGCGCGGCGCCCGTTTCCTCGATGAAGCCCATGCCGCCGTGGACCTGCACGCCGGCGGAGGCGACCTCGATCGACATCTCGGTCGACCAGCCTTTGACGATCGGCACCAAGTATTCGTAGGCGGCCTGGGCCTGCTTGCGCGTCGCCGCGTCCGGATGATGGTGCGCGCGGTCGCACCACGCCGCCGCCACGTATGCGAGCGAGCGCGCCGCCTCGGTGTGGGCGCGCATGAACATCAGCAGGCGCCGCACGTCCGGGTGATGCACGATCGGCACCGCGCCGGCGGAGCCTTCGACCGCCCGGCTCTGCACGCGCTCCTTGGCGTACGCCGCCGCCTGCTGGTAGGCGCGCTCGGCGATCGCGATCCCCTGCACGCCGACGGCGAAGCGCGCCGCGTTCATCATGATGAACATGTACTCGAGGCCGCGGTTTTCCTCGCCGATCAGGTAGCCGATCGCGCCGCGCCCGACCTCGCCGCGGTCGTCGCCGTAGATCAGCACCGCGGTGGGGCTGGCCTTGATACCGAGCTTGTGCTCGATCGACGCGCAATAGACGTCGTTGCGCTTGCCGAGCGAGCCGTCGGCGTTGACCAGGAACTTCGGCACCAGAAACAGCGAAATGCCCTTCACCCCTTCCGGCGCGTCCGGCGTGCGCGCCAGCACCAGATGCACGATGTTCTCCGCCATGTCGTGCTCGCCGTAGGTGATGAAGATCTTTTGCCCGCTGATCCGGTAAGTGCCGTCGGGCTGGCGCACCGCGCGGCTGCGCACCAGCGCCAGATCGGAGCCGGCCTGCGGCTCGGTCAGGTTCATCGTGCCGGTCCAGCGTCCTTCGATCAGCTTCGGCACGTACAGCTTCTTCTGCTCCTCGCTGCCCGCGGTCAGCAGGGCCTCGATCGCGCCGTCTGTCAGCAGCGGGCACAGCGCAAACGAGAGATTGGCGGCATTCACCATCTCCATGCACGGCGTGGCCACCAGTTTCGGCAGTCCCTGACCGCCGTATTGCGTCGGATGCTGCACGCCTTGCCAGCCGGCTTCGACGTAGGCGCGAAACGCTTCCTTGAAGCCGGGCGTGGTCGTCACCGCGCCGGCGTTCCACGTCGACGGCTGCACGTCGCCGATGCGGTTCAGCGGCGCCACCACTTCGGCGTTGAAGCGGGCGTTTTCCTCCAGCACCGCGGCGACCGTGTCGTCGGTCGCGTCCTCGAAGCCGGGAAGTTTCTGGATCTCAGCCAGCCCGGCCAGTTCGTTCAGCACGAACCGCATGTCCTTGATCGGTGCCACGTAGCTCATGTCGTCCCCCAAATAATGCGGGGCACAGCCGCTGCGCTCGCCGCTGTGCCCCGTTCGATCCGGCCCGCTTCGAAGCCCGAACTAGCCCAGTTCCTTGATCAGTTGCGGCACGGCTTCGAACAGATCGGCCACCAGGCCATAGTCGGCGACCTGGAAGATCGGCGCATCCGGGTCCTTGTTGATCGCGACGATCACCTTCGAATCCTTCATGCCGGCCAGATGCTGGATCGCGCCCGAGATGCCGATGGCGAGGTAAAGCTGCGGCGCCACCACCTTGCCGGTCTGACCGACCTGCCAGTCGTTCGGCGCGAACCCCGCGTCCACCGCGGCGCGCGAGGCGCCCAGCGCGGCGCCGAGTTTGTCGGCCAGCGCCTCCAGCAACTTGAAGTTCTCCGCCGAACCGAGTCCGCGGCCGCCGGAAACGACGATCTTGGCTCCCTGCAGCTCCGGCCGATCGCTCTTGGCGACCGCGCGCGACACGAACCGCGATAACCCAGTGTCGGGCACTGGCGCAACGTTCTCGATAGGCGCGTTGCCGCCTTCCGCGGACGCGGCGTCGAAATTGGTCGGCCGCACGGTGATGACCTTGATCGGATCGGCAGACTGCACGGTGGCAATCGCATTTCCCGCGTAGATCGGCCGCGTAAACGTGTCCGGCGACTCCACGCCGATGATGTCGGACACCTGCGCACAATCGAGCCTCGCCGCCACCCGCGGCAGGATGTTCTTGCCGTAGGCGGTGGCCGGCGCCAGCACGTGCGTGTAGTTCTTCCCCAGCGCCAGCACCTGCTCGGCCACGTTCTCCGCCAGGCCATCGGCGAAGTGCGGCGCGTCGGCCACCAGCACCTTCGCCACGCCGGCCACCTTGGCCGCCTGCTGCGCGGCGGGCGCGCAGTTGTGGCCGCAGACGAGCACGTGCACTTCGCCACCCGCTTTAGCGGCGGCGGTGATCGTGTTCAAGGTCGATGCGCGAAGATGCGCGTTGTCGTGTTCCGCCACAACCAGTGCCGTCATATCCCTCTCCCGCGCTCAGATCACTTTGGCTTCGGTGCGCAGCTTCTGCACCAGGGTGGCCACGTCCGGCACCTTGACGCCCGCCTTGCGCGGCGGCGGTTCGGCCACTTTCAATGTCTTCAAGCGCGGCGTCACGTCCACGCCGAGGTCGGCGGGCTTCAGCACCTCGAGCGGCTTCTTCTTCGCCTTCATGATGTTGGGCAATGTCACGTAACGCGGTTCGTTCAGCCGCAGGTCGGTCGTGATTACCGCCGGCAGTTTGACCGAGACTGTCTCCAGCCCGCCGTCGACCTCGCGCGTCACCTCGGCGCGGCCGTCGGCGATCTTCACCTTCGACGCGAACGTCGCTTGCGGCCAGCCGGCGAGCGCCGCCAGCATCTGCCCGGTCTGATTGGCGTCGTCGTCGATCGCCTGTTTGCCGGCGATCACCAGTCCCGGTTGCTCCTTGTCGACCAGCGCTTTCAGGATCTTGGCTACTGCCAACGGCTGCAGCTCGACGTCGGTTTCGACCAGGATGCCGCGGTCGGCGCCGATCGCCATCGCCGTACGCAACGTCTCCTGGCATTGCGCGACACCGCAGGAAACGGCCACCACCTCGGTCGCCACACCGGCTTCCTTCAGGCGCATCGCTTCCTCGACGGCGATTTCATCGAACGGGTTCATCGACATCTTGACGTTCGCGATGTCGACACCGCTGCCATCGGACTTCACGCGCACCTTGACGTTGTAGTCGACGACGCGTTTCACCGGCACCAGGATTTTCATCGTTCGCTTTCTGTGTTTGGAAACCGAGGAGATGAGATCGCGTTCGATTATACGAACGCGGTCTGCGCGAACTTCGTCATTCGAGCGACGATTCAAGTCGCGCCGACGAGCCAGCGCCAGCCTTCGGCGACCGCGAGATAACGAACGAACTTGCCGGCCGCCAGCGCCGCCGCGCTGGCGCGGGCGTCGAGGCGCAGCCAGCCGGCGGCGACGCACAGCGCATCGCCGACCAGCGGCAGCCAGGAAAAAAGCAAAGCCGCGTAACCGTAGCGCCGCACGGCGTCGAGACTGGCCGCGCGCGCACGATTCGGAAACAGGCGACCGGCCAGATAGGAAGTCATGCCTCCCGCAGTGTTGGCGGCGGTGGCGACCAGAAGCGCCGCCCCATAGCGGTCCGGATGCCGGTCGAGAAAGGCGAGCAGCACGACCTCGGAAGCGCCGGGAAACAGCGTGGCCGAGACGAAGCTGGAGAGGGCGAGCGCCGTCAGGCCGGACGTCGCCGACAACTCGAACATCAAGCCAGATCGCGCGCAATCTCGCGCGCCGCGTTGTGCCCCGGCGCACCGGTGACGCCGCCGCCCGGATGGGCGCCGCTGCCGCAGTGATAAAGGCCCGGGATCGGCCCGCGATACCGCGCGTAGCCGAGCAGCGGCCGCAGCGAGAAGAGCTGATCGAGCGACAGTTGCCCGTGGAAGATGTCGCCGCCCACCAATCCGAACTCGCGCTCCAGATCGAGCGGCGAGTAGGCGCGCCAGCCCAGCAATGCGCGGCGAAAGTTGGGGCAATGGCTTTGCACCACGTCGAAGATCGCCTGCACCGCGCGCTCTTTCAACGCGTCCCAGTCGGCGTCCGGTTTGAACTGCTGGCAAAACAGCGACGCAACGTGCGCGCCTGCGGGCGCGAGCGAATCGTCGACCACGCTGGGAATCAGCATCTCCACGATCGGCTGCGCGCTGTAGCCCGCGTCCTGCGCGTCGCGCCAGGCGCGGTCCATGTAGGCGAGCGAGGGCGAAAACAGGATGCCGCTCGCGTGATGCGGCTGCGCCCGAGTACCCGGCAGGCAGGAGAACTCCGGAAGTTCGGAAAGCGCCACGTTGATGCGAAACGAACCGGAGCCGCAGCGGTAGCGTTCGATCGCGGCGGCGAACTCCGCCGGCAGGGCGCTGCGTTCGACCAGCCGTCGATAGAGCAGCTTCGGGTTGACGTTGGCCGCCACCGCACGCGCGCGGATCTCCACGCCGCTATCCAGCACGACGCCGGCGGCGCGTCCGCGCTCGATCAGCACCCGCGCCACCGGCGCCTCGAGGTCGATGCGCACGCCGCGCGCGCGTGCCTCCTCGGCCATCAGCTCGGTGATGCGCCCCATACCACCCATCGCGTGCCCCCAAATGCCCGGCTTGCCGTTGACCTCGCCGAAGCAGTGATGCAGCAACACGTACGCGGAGCCGGCCGCGTAGGGGCTGGCGTAGTTGCCGACGACCGCATCCCAGCCGAGCACCGCCTTCAGCGGCTCGCACTCGAAGGTCGCGTCGAGCCAATCGCCGGCGCTCTTGGTGAACACATCGATCAGATCGCGCTTGCCGTCGTCTGGCAGGCGGCCGAACTGCCATAGCAGGCGGGCAGCCGCCAGCGCGTCGCGCGCGCTGGCAACGCCGAACGGACCGCCGAGATTGGGCGGCGCCTCGAGCACCCAGCGCTTCAGCAGCGCGGCCAAGCGGTCGAGCCGCGCGTAGTACTGCGGCAGGCGCGCGGCATCGGCGGCGGAGAACTTCGCCACTTCGGCCCGCGCCAGCGCGGCGTCGCCGCCGAATTTCAGGTAGCGCCCGTCGGGCAGCGGCAGGAAGTTGGAAAACGGCCGCTCGACGATGCGCAGCCCGCGTTCGCGCAGCCGCAGATCGCGAATGACTTTCGGATGCAGCAGGCTGACCGTGTAGCTGGCGGTCGAATTGCGAAAACCGGGATGGAATTCCTCGGTCACCGCGGCGCCGCCCACCACGGCGCGCCGTTCCAGCACGCGCACCTTGAGCCCCGCCGCAGCCAGGTAACAGGCACAGGTCAGCCCGTTATGCCCGGCGCCGACGATCAGCACGTCATCCATTTCTGCGGGGGCGCGCGCTGCCGGCGCGGGTGTGGCAGGCGCGCTCAACGGGAAAAGTGCGCCGCCGCGCGCCCGTCGTCCAGCGCTGCGCGCACCGCGTCGGCAGCCGCGCGCAGCGAATCGAAGCGCCGCAGATGCCAGAGGATGGCCGCAGCGCCGCACACGAGGTTGTCGCGCATGGGGCCCGGCGCGCCGCGCAGCGCCGCCAGCCCTTGCGCGCAAGCGGCGGCGATTGCGGCGTCGCCGTCGAACGCTGCTTCGTCCGCGCCGCCGGCGGGCAACGCCGGCGGGCG
>DATLZG010000316.1:0-4126 GCA_035574095.1 Burkholderiaceae bacterium
AGCACCGCGGGCAGCACGTGCGCGTTGGTTGCGATCAGCTTGCCGTCGCCCACCGCGAAACCCGTTCCGAGAAAACGAAACGGCGGCGTGCGCGTGCGCTGGTAGGTACCGATGGCGACGACCGCGCGCTTGACGCGCTCGATCGCCGCGGGCACGCCTTGCGCGTAGGTCGGCACGACCGCCGCGGCCAATGTCGCCGCCAGCAGACGACGCCGCGTGCGCGCGGACCGTTGCACGCCGCCCCTACGAGTCCGGCGCAAAGCGCCGCACGTACCAGCCGACCGCGGCGCGCAGCCCCTGCCTGACGTCATGCGTCGGCGCATAGCCGAGCAGGCGTTGCGCCTTGCCGATCGCCGCCTGCGAGTGGCGCACGTCGCCGGCGCGAAACGGCGCGTAAACAGGCGCCGCGATCGTCAGACGCGGCCGTTCGCCGCGAAGCGCCTCGGCGAGCAGCGCGTGCAGTTCGTTGAGCGTCGTGCGATCGCCGACCGCGACGTTGTAGACCTGGTTCAGCGCCGCCGGGTCGGTGGCCAGCGCCGCGCGCAAGTTGATCTGCACCGCATTGGCGACGTAGCAGAAATCGCGCGACGTTTCACCGTCGCCGTTGATCGTGCACGGCTCGCCGTTCAGCATCGCCCGCGCCCAGCGCGGGATCACCGCGGCGTACGGTCCTTCCGGATCCTGGCGCGCGCCGAACACGTTGAAATAGCGCAGCCCGATCGTCGCCATGCCATAGCAGCGCGCAAAGACGTCGGCATACAGCTCGTTGACGTACTTGGTGACCGCGTACGGCGACAGCGGTCGGCCGATCACTTCCTCGACTTTCGGCAGCGCCGGCGAGTCGCCATAGGTGGAACTGGACGCCGCGTACACGAAACGGGGCACGCCGGCGTCGCGCGCCGCCACCAGCATGTTGACGAATCCGGTCGCATTGGCGGCGTGCGTCGCCAGTGGCGCTTCGATCGAACGCGGCACCGAACCGAGGGCGGCCTCGTGCAGCACGATCTCGACGCCGCGGCAGGCGCGGGTGCAGGTTTCGAAGTCGACGATGTCGCCCTCGATGAAGTCGAAGCGCCGCCAGGCATCGGCGCCGACCGCCGCCCGCACTTCGTCGAGGTTCTCCCGTTTGCCGGTGGCGAAATTGTCCAGCCCGACGACGTCCTGACCGAGCTTGAGCAGCGCTTCCGTCAGATGGGATCCGATGAAGCCGGCGGCGCCGGTCACCAGCCAGCGGCGGCGGCGCGCCGCGATCTCGGCTTCGAGCGTCATGTGAGGTTACAAGCGCCAGACGCGCGCGCCGCCCGCCCGCAGCGCCTGCGGATCGATCTGACACTTCACATCGACGAAGACGCCGCCGGGCTGCAACTTCGCCAGCATCTCGTCGAGCGGCTTCGCCTTGTACTGCGCGTGCGCGACCGCCGCCACGATCGCGCCCGCCTTCGGCAGCCGCTCCCACGGCGTCAGTTCGATGCCGTACTCGTGTACCGCCTCGGCCGGATCGGCGAGCGGGTCGTGCACGTGCACGCGCGCGCCGTACGACTTCAGCTCGCGGATCACGTCGATCACCTTCGAGTTGCGCAGGTCCGGGCAGTTCTCTTTGAACGTCAGGCCGAGCACGATCACATCCGTGTCCTTGACGCCGAAGCCGCCGTTGATCATCTGCTTGACCGTCTGCTCGGCGATGTACTTGCCCATGCCGTCGTTGATGCGGCGGCCCGCCAGAATCACCTGCGGGTGATAGCCGAGCATCTCGGCCTTGTGGGTCAGGTAGTACGGGTCGACGCCGATGCAGTGACCGCCGACCAGCCCCGGGCGAAACGGCAGAAAGTTCCACTTCGTGCCGGCCGCCTGCAGCACCTCCAGCGTGTCGATGCCGATGCGATGGAAGATCAGCGACAGCTCGTTCATCAGCGCGATGTTCAGATCGCGCTGCGTGTTCTCGATCACCTTGGCCGCCTCGGCGACCTTGATGCTGGAGGCGCGATACACGCCCGCCGCGACGATTGAGCCGTACATGTCGGCCACGCGCGCCAGCGTCTCCGGCGTGTCGCCGGAAACCACCTTGACGATGCGCGTCAGCGTGTGCTCCTTGTCGCCGGGGTTGATGCGCTCCGGCGAGTAGCCGACGAAGAAGTCCTGCTTCCATTTCATCCCGGAGTGTTTCTCGACGATCGGGATGCAGATCTCCTCGGTCGCGCCCGGGTACACGGTCGACTCGTACACGATCGTCGCGCCGCGCTTCAAGTTTTCGCCCACCGAACGGCTGGCGCCCACCAGCGGTCCGAAGTCGGGCTGGTGCGCGTCGTCCACCGGGGTCGGCACGGCGACGACGATGAAGTCGGCCTGCTTCAAAGCACGCGGATCGGTGGTCGGCTCCAGCCCCGTCGCCGCCTTCAGATCGGCCGTGCTCACCTCGCCGGTCGGGTCCACGTGCCGCCGGTAGGCGTCGATCTTCGCCTGCGACAGATCGAAGCCGATCGTGCGGTACTTCTTGCCGAATTCGACGGCGAGCGGCAGCCCGACGTACCCCAGGCCGACTACTGCGACTACGGTCATGCGTTTTCCCTTTCGACGATGGCGAAACCGACAGACGGCGCCTCAGAGCGTTTTCAGCAACTCGGCCGCGACGCGCTTCTCGGCGATCTCTTCCTTGGTCTCGACGATCGCCTGCAGCTCCTTGCGCGCGGCTTCCTTCTGGCCGGCGGCGGCCAACGCGCGCGCGTGATTCAGCCGCAGATCGAAGCGCGCCGGCGCGAGTTTGCGCGCCTGCGCCAGATGCTGCAGTCCGCGCTCGGTCTCGCCGCGCTTGACCAGCAGCATGCCGAGCGTGTCGAGCACCGAGGCGTTGTTCGGCGCCAGCTTGGCTGCGCGCTCGGCGTATGCGACCGCCTTCGGGTCGCCGGTTTCGCCGCCAATCCAGGCCAAGTTGTTCAGGGCCACGACGTTGTTCGGCTCCACGCCGATCACCGCCGTGTAGTGTGTCGCCGCCGCTTTCAGTTCCCTCTGGCGCAGCGCGCGATCCGCGAGGAACAAGCGCACCGCGACATCGCGTGGCTGCTCGGCGAGCCAGCGGGCGGTGAACGTTTCGGCCTCCTTGCTCTTGCCGCTTTCGCCCAGCACGGCGATCAGCTTGGCGGCGACCGCGCCGGTGGGCTCCAGCTTCAACGCCTCGCGATACGCGCGCTCGGCCTCGGCGAACTTCCTCTGCGCGATAAACACGTCGCCTTCGAGCACGAAGCCGCCGGCGTATTTCGGCGCGCGCGCCTGCAGATCGCGCACCTGTCGCAGCGCTTCCTCCGGCTTTCGCTGCAGCAGCAACAGGCCGACGAGGTCGCGATCGATCTGCCGATTCTCGGGCGCGAGCTTCTGCGCCCGTTTCAACGCCTCGATCGCGCGCTCGTATCCGCCACTGCGCGCGTGCAGCGCCGCCAGCTTCAGCAGCGGTTCGGCCGTGCCGGGCCGCAGCGCGATCAGGCGGTTCAGCGATTCGAGCGCTTGGTTCGTTTCGCCCGCCGCTTCCTGGGCGAACGCCAGCGCTTCGATCACGCGCGTGTCGTTGGGCAGCGCGGCGGCCGCTTCCTGTGCGGCTCCTAGCGCCGCGCGCGGATCCTTGGCGCGCAGGTGATAGTTGATCAAAGCGAGGCGCGCATTGGGCGATTGCGGGTTGATCGCCACCGCCTTGAGTAACAGCGCGGTCACGTCCTTGGCCGGCGCGCCGGCGCGGGCTTCGAATTCGGCCTGCGCCAGCAGGATCTGCTCGTTCTTCGGATCCTTGGCCAGCATCGCCGCGAACCGGCTGCGTGCCGCGTCGGGCTTTTTGTCGGCCAGATCCATTTCCGCCAGGCTCGACGCCGCCGGCACGTAGCTCGGCGCCAGCGCGAGCGCGCGCTCGAAGCTCGCGCGCGCGCCGGCGCGGTCCTTTTGCGCCAACTGCACGCCGCCGAGAAGCTGGAACGACACCGGGTTCTTCGGCTGCTTTTCCGTCAGCGCCCGCGCCGCCGCCAGCGCCTTGCTGCCGTCACCGCGCCGCAGATGGCTGAACACGAGCGCGATGTCGGCCTGATTCTGGTTGGGATCGATGCTCGCCGCGGCTTCCAACTCGCGCAGCCCGAACTCGGCGTCACCG
>DATLZG010000317.1:0-2514 GCA_035574095.1 Burkholderiaceae bacterium
CCCCTCGAGCCGGCAGCAGCAACAGGCGAGCGCACGCGGCGAGCGCCGCCTGCCACCGGACCGCGCCATCGACGGGCTCGCTCGCTTCGAACCGCGCCGCGTCCGAGACAAAACGCAGGCAGGCTTGTTGCACTTCGGCGCGCAGCGCCGCGCCAGCCGCTGCCGCGACCGTCGGTTTGCGCAGCGGCTCACCGGAGGACGTGTAATCGATGACCGATCCGAACTGGGCCGTGCAAACCTGTTCCAGCGCGGCGACAAAGTTGAGCAACAATTCCAGCGCCCGCGCATCCAGCCGGTCGGGCCCGAAAAGGCCGCGCTTGCGATCGCCGCTTCGCGGCACATCCCGCAGCAGTAAATAGCGGCCCGTTACGGCGACGCCGAACTGCCGCTCGATTAGATCCTGCAGCCGGTTCTGGACGGTACCAGCGTATCCCAAATCGACCAGCATCAGCGTCTCCCCCGGCTGCGGTTCGACGGTGCGTCGTAGGTACTCGAATAGCCGTTTGCGATAGGCCTCGGAGCGGGCCGCGATTTCTTTCAACGTATTCGCGCGCAACGCGGCCAATCGCAGCCGCCTGCCGCGTTCGGGAGCGCCGGCCGGTGCAAGCCGCTCGACCTCGTGCGGCTTGAGCAGCAGTTGTCTGCCCGCCGCCTCGGGCGATATGCCGTCCTCCACCAGAGCGAAGTAGTCCAGCACTTCGTCGCGCGTTCTCAAAGAGGCAGCGATCGCGCTGAAGCGGCTGATCTCGAGTGCGAAGGCCGGCGGATCGCCGGTTCCACCCAATTGGCGGTACGCCAGCAAGGGTAGATGCCCGTCTCGCATGAGGAAGCAGATCTTCACCGGCCCGCTACTGGCCGCGATTGCGCGCGCCTCGGCCCGCACCCAAGTGGCGAACGTGTGCATCAGGGGACCGAGCGAGCCGTAGCCGAGCCGCTCCGCGGCGGACATTTCCGGTGTCATGGCCGATGCGAGCAGGCGGCGGTAAGGAAGCTGCGGAGCGCGCGACTGGCGCAACCTCGGGTCGATCATCAGCAGCGCCGCGCTCTCCATCCGCCATTGCGATGACAGTGCCGTATCGCCCTGAAGCAATTGCACGGCGCGCATGCCTAGGGCACGCGACGCATCGAGGTCGGCCGCCGCATTGTCGCCCACGTGCAGGACCCGCTGCGGCGCGACCCGCAGCCACCGCAACACGTGTCCGAATAGGCCCTCGCTCTTGCTCACGCCGTACTCGCAGGAACAGAAAAACGCATCGATCAGCCGCGCCAGCGGAGAGCCGGCGGCGGCATCGATCAGTGTCGCCAGCTGGCGCGCGTCGAAATAGGTGTCGCTGACGACGATCACCCGCTTACCCGCCGCCTTGGCCGACCGAATCAGTTCGACGGCCGGCGCAAACGCTCGGCAGAACCGCTTCTCAAGTTCCAGTTCTTCGGCGATGCGCGCATCGACCACCCCTGGCTCCGCACCGGGAAGCGCGCAGCGGTAGATGTCGGCCAGTCGCACCTCGCCGTAGCCGGTGACCGCTCGCGCGCGGGCGCGCGCTGTGCGTTCCGCTACCACCCGCACCGCAGGCGTGACGGGCGGCGTCAACTCGCAGAACACGTCGGTCGGCGCTGCCGTGTCCCGCCAGATCAACGTGTCAAAACAGTCCAGCGACAGGACGTCCGCACCCTGTCCAAAGGCGCTCCATGCGGATGCCAGTTCGCGCGCCGAGATCGTGTCGTTCATATCGAGTGCCTCGCTGCCGGCAGCGTACGGTAGTGCCGGCCCGGCCAAAGACGGGAAGCGCGGGGTATTTCCGATCGCCGAGTGGCGCCCGTCGCGCAAAAAAAAGAAAAGGGGCCTGGCGGCCCCTATTTCTTGGCGCCGACCCGCCTAGCCGCGCAGCAACGACAGCACGTTCTGTGGCATCGCGTTGGCCTGCGCGAGCATGGCCACGCCGGCCTGCTGCAGGATCTGCGCCCGCGTCAGCGCCGCGGTTTCGGCGGCGTAGTCGGCGTCGACGATACGGCTGCGCGAGGCGGCGACGTTTTCCGCGGCGATCTGCAGACCGCTGATCACCGACTCGAAGCGCGTTTGTGCGGCGCCGAACGTCGCGCGCAATCCGTTGACCGTGTTCAGCGCCGCGTCCATGTTGCCGATCGCGGTCTGCGCGTTGGACTGGCTGGTGAGGCTGCCGGAGGCGATCGTCAGCGCGTTCGGCGTCGACACCGTAATGCGATTTTCGATGGTGTTGTTCGCGCCGACCTGGAAGACGAGGTTAATCGAGCCGGACAGGAGTGCGGTGCCATTGAACGAGGTCACTGCGATCAAGCGGTTGTTTTCTTGCACGAGCTGTTGATACTCAGTGTCCAGCGCAGTCAGGTCGGACGACGACGTCGCGTTGGCTGCCTGCACCGCCAGCTCGCGCATGCGCTGCAGGTTGTTACCGATCGCGCCCAGCGCGCCCTCGGCGGTTTGCGCCAGCGAAATCCCGTCGGCCGCATTGCGCATCGCGACGTTCATGCCCCGCA
>DATLZG010000318.1:0-8465 GCA_035574095.1 Burkholderiaceae bacterium
CGCCGGGCGGGCCTGTCGCCGTCGGCGGCAGACGCGCCGGCGCGCTCGCTTTCCGTCAGTGCCAGCACCGCGGCCGCACACTTGTGCGCGAGGTGCTCGACCAGCAGGCGGCGCATCCGTTCGCCGTCGCGCGCGGCGAGCGCTCGCAGCATTTGCTCGTGCTCGGCCAGCGCGGCGTCCCACTTCTTGCGGTCGAAATTCGAACGGAAGCGCAACGCGTGCAGCCGCGCGTTGACCGTGCGGTAGACCTGCGTCAGCACCGGGTTGCGGGCCGCTTCGTTGATGCGCTCGTGGATCGCGCGGTTCAGCCGGTAATAGCCGGGCAGATCGCGCTTGCGATGGCATGCGGCCATCTGCCGCTGCAGTTCTCGCAGCTCGGCAAGCTCAGCATCGGTGATGTGAGCGCAGGCCAGCTCACCCGACAGTCCTTCCAGTGCACCCATCACCTGGAACGCGTGCACGACTTCGTCGCGGCTCATCTTCGCGACCTGCGCGCCGCGGTTGGGCAGCAGCACGATCAGGCCTTCGGTCGCCAGCACTTTGAATGCCTCGCGCAGCGGCGTGCGCGAGATGCCGAGCTGCTCGCACAGCACGCGCTCGTTCAGCCGCTCGCCGGGCGCGAGCAGCCCTTCGGTGATCATGTCGCGCAATTGCGCGACGACCGCCGCGTGCAGCACCTGGCGGCCGATCGCGCGCGGCTGCGCAACCTCGCTGACGGGATTCATGGACTTGCCTGCCGCGTTCAGATGGCCTAGTGTATACAAAATGCAATTGCGGCGGGAAAGCGAATCGAGCGCCGCACGTCATGAGGAAAGAACGATGCTGCGCCTGAACTCGCATCCGAGCGGCCGCCACTTCCTGCAGATCCCCGGTCCGACCAATGTGCCGGACCGCATCCTGCGCGCGATCGATCAGCCGACGATCGACCATCGCGGGCCGGAATTCCAGGCGCTGGCGCGCAAGGTGCTCGCCGGTGTCCGCCAGATCTTCCAGACCAAGAGCCCGGTCGTGATCTACCCGGCCTCGGGCACCGGCGCCTGGGAGGCGGCGCTGGTCAACACGCTGTCGCCGGGCGACACGGTGCTGATGTACGAGACCGGTCATTTCGCGAGCCTGTGGAAGCGCATGGCCGAACGGCTGGGGCTGGCGCCGATCTTCCTCGGCGGCTTCGAGCAGGGAAGCTGGCGGCGCGGTGTGGACGCGGCGGCGATCGAAGCGCGGCTGGCCGAGGATCGCGCGCACAAGATCAAGGCGGTGGCGGTCGTGCACAACGAGACCTCCACCGGCGCGACGTCCGACATCGCCGCCGTGCGGCGCGCGATCGACAACGCGCGCCATCCGGCGCTGCTGCTGGTGGACACGATTTCCTCGCTCGGCTCGATCGACTATCGGCACGACGAATGGGGAGTCGACGTGACCGTCGGCGGATCGCAGAAGGGCTTGATGCTGCCGCCGGGGCTGTCGTTCAACGCCGTCAGCGACAAGGCGCTCGCGGCGGCGCAGTCCGCGCGCCTGCCGCGCTCGTTCTGGAGCTGGGACGAGATGCTGGCCGCCAACGCCCAGGGTTTTTTTCCTTACACCCCGGCGACCAACCTCTTGTACGGGCTGGCGGAGGCGATCGACATGCTGCTGGAGGAGGGCCTGGATAACGTCTTCGCGCGCCACGCGCGCCACGCGGAGGCGACGCGCAGTGCAGTGCGCGCCTGGGGACTGGAGATCCTTTGCCAGGATCCGGCCGCCTATAGCAACTCGCTGACCGCGGTCGTGATGCCGCGGGACGCTCGCGGCAAACACTTCGACGCCGATGCGTTCCGCAAACTCGTGCTGGAACACTTCAACATGTCGCTCGGGCAAGGCCTGTCGAAACTGGCGGGCTGGGTGTTCCGCATCGGCCACCTGGGCGACTTCAATGACCTGACGCTGATGGGCACACTGTCGGGCGTCGAGATGGGTCTGGCCGAGTTCGGCGTGCCGTTGCAGTCGAGCGGCGTGCTGGCCGCGCAGCAAGCGCTGCGCGCGAGCCTGCGGCGGCAACCGCAGGTGCAGCGCGCTGCCGCCTAGGCGAGTCGCCGAGCATCCACCGGCACCTTCCAACGATCCGGATCGCAGAAACGCGCCCCCTCCGGCGACGAACATACCCAAGGAGAGAAACGATGAAGCTACCGACCCGGCGCGGCATCCTCGGCGCCACACTCTTCGGTTGCGCTGTCGGCGCGCTGCCCTTTGCGGCGAGCGCCCAACAGGCCTGGCCCACCAAACCGATCCGCATCATCGTCGGCTTCGCGCCGGGCGGCGGCACCGATATCGTCGCGCGCGCGCTGGCCCCGCGCATGAGCGAGATACTGGGCCAGCCGATCGTGATCGAGAACCGCTCCGGCGCGTCCGGCACGATCGGCGCCGATTTGGTCGCCAAATCGGCGCCCGACGGCTACACGCTGCTGATGGGGCACTCGAACTCCAACGCGATCGCGCCCTACGTGCTGCCGAAGATTCCGTACAACGCCTACACCGACTTCACGCCGATCACCTACGTCGGCTACGTGCCGAACGTGCTGGTCACGCACCCGTCGGTGCCGGCCACCAGCGTCAAGGAGCTGATCGATCTCGCCAAGAAGAAACCGGGCCGCTTCACCTACGCGTCCAGCGGCGTCGGCAGCACGCAGCATTTGGCCGGGGAACTGTTCGAGCGCATCGCCGGCGTCCACTTGGTGCACATTCCGTACCGCGGCAGCGGCCAGGCCGTGCAGGATCTGCTGGCCGGCAACGTCGACATGAACTTCGACACCATGCCGCCGGTGCTGCCGCACATCAAGAGCGGCGCGCTGCGCGCGCTGGCCATCTCCACGCCGCAGCGCATCCCGCAACTGCCGGACGTGCCTACGTTCGCCGAGGTCGGCATCAAGGGTTTCGACGTCACCAACTGGTACTCGGTGATGGGCCCGAAGGGCATGCCGAAAGACATCGTCGACAAGATCAACGGCGCGGTGCTGGCGGCGATGAACGACGCCAAGGTGCGGCCGACGCTGGAAGCGCAGGGCGTGCAGTTCGGCACCTTCCGCACGCCGGAGGAATTCGCCAAGTTCGTCACCGACGAGCTGAACAAGTACAAAAAGATGGTTCCGGAGCTCGGGATCAAGTCCGAGTGACGCGCGAGAGCCGATGTCTTCCGATCTCGTCCTCGCCGAGCGTGACGACGGCAATCCCGCGATCGTCACCGTCACGCTCAACCGCCCGGCCAAGCTCAACGCGCTGACGCGCGACATGTGGCGCGATCTGGGTGAGGCCGTCGCCACGCTGTCGGCCGACGACTCGGTGCGCTGCATCGTGCTGCGCGGCGCGGGCGAAAAGGCTTTCTCGCCGGGCAACGACATCGCCGAGTTCGAAACCATGCGTGCGAACAAGGCGCAGGCGCGCGAGTACGGCAAGGTCATGCACGCGACCGCGCAGGCGCTCGAGCAGTGCCGCCATCCGCTGGTGGCGCAGATCCACGGTATCTGCGTCGGCGGCGGGCTGGAAATCGCCGCGCTGTGCGACCTGCGCATCTGCGGCGAATCGAGCCGCTTCGGCGCGCCGATCAAGAACCTGGGTCTGGTGATGGCCTACCCAGAGTTGCTGCCGCTGGTGCGGCTGGTCGGCTCCGCCGTCGCGCTGGAGATCCTGCTGGAAGGGCGCATCTTCGACGCCGCCGAGGCGAAGGACAAGGGACTCGTCACGCGCGTCGTGGCCGACGACCAGGTAGCGGCCGAGGCGCGCGCGACCGCCGAGCGCATCGCCGAGGGCGCACCGCTCGCTGCGCGCTGGCACAAGAAGTTCGCGCGCCGGCTGCTCGATCCGCGGCCGCTGACCGAAGCCGAATACGACGAGTGCTTCGACTGCTTCGACACCGAGGACTTCCGCATCGGTTACCGCGCGTTCCTCGCCAAACAAAAGCCGCGCTTCGTCGGACGGTGAGCTGACGTGGGAAGCGCGAGCAAGACCGGACCGCTGGCCGGCATGCGGGTGCTGGAGCTGGCACAGATCATGGCCGGCCCCACCGCCGGCATGATGCTGGCCGACATGGGCGCGGACGTCGTCAAGGTGGAGAAGCTGCCGGGCGGCGACGACGCGCGCGATTACCGCGAGCCGCGCATCAACGGCGTGTCCGCGCCGTTCCTGATCCTGAACCGCAACAAGCGCGGCATCGCGGTCAACCTCAAGCATCCGCAGGGGCGCGAGGTGCTGCTGCGACTGGTGCGCACCGCCGACGTGCTGATCGAGAACTACCGCCGCGGCACCCTGGAGAAGCTGGGGCTCGGTTACGACGTGCTGTCGCAGGTCAATCCCGGCCTCATCTACTGCGCGGTGTCCGGCTACGGCCGCACCGGACCGTACGCCGACAAGGGCGGTTTCGATCTGATCGCGCAGGGGTTTGCGGGACTCATGTCGATCACCGGCGAGCCGGGCGGCCCGCCGGCGAAGACCGGCAACTCGGTGGCCGACATCAACGCCGGCATCCTCGCCGTGGTCGGCATCTGCGCCGCCTACGCGCACAAGCTGAAGACCGGCCGCGGCCAGGTGGTCGATACCTCGCTGATGGAAGCGGCGCTGCAGCAGACCTACTGGCATGCGGCGATCTACTTCGCCACCGGCCAGTCGCCCGGCCCAACCGGCTCCGCCCACGTGCTGACGGCGCCGTATCAGGCGTTCAAGGCCAAGGACGGGTGGCTGAACATCGGCGGCGCGAACCAGGCCAACTGGGAGCGCATCTGCGAAGTGCTCGGCCATCCCGAGTGGCGCGACGATGCGCGCTTCCGTACCAACTCGGATCGCATGCGCAACCTCGACGCGCTCGTGCAGGCGATGAACGAGGTGCTCGTCACGCGCACGCGCGCGGAGTGGATCGCGGTGTTCGACGCCGCCGGCGTTCCGGTCGGACCGGTGCATTCGATCGGCGAGGCGCTGTCGCATCCGCAGACGCTCGCGCGCGGCATGGTCGTCGAACTCGAGCATCCGCAGGCGGGGCACACGCAGACGCTCGGTTGCCCGGTGCACTTCTCGGAGACGCCGACCTCGATCGACCGCCCCGCGCCGCGGCTCGGCGAGCACACGCGCGAGGTGCTGCGCGAGGCCGGTTACAGCGCCGCCGAGATCGAAGCGCTCGCGTCCGCAGGTGCGATCGCGCTCGCCGGCTGAACGGCTTCGCCGCGCTCGTTTTCGCGCAACGGTCGCGATCGCTGGGGCCGGCTCGGGCACAGCCGGCACTCCTTGCAGCAGCGCCGCCGATCGGCATCAGGGCCGAGCGAGCCTGCCCACACGCGACGGCCGACGCCGGGGTGACTTCGGGCGGATGGTCGCGTTGGATGTTCGGCACGTCGGGTCTGCGCGCAGGGAAAGACCGCCGCCGGCGCGTTTGCCGCCAGCGGTGGGAGGCGACGATACTGACGCGTGTCGACCGATCCGGGAAACTTGCCGATGCTCTCGACCCTGGCGCGCTCGCTCGCGGGCGCGATCGCGCTCGCGCTGCTCGCCGCAGCGGCGGCGGGCGCCGCCGCGCAAGAGCGCCGCGAGCGGAAGGCCGAACGGCCGCCGCCCGCGTGCAGCCACTGCAAGGACAAGCTGCAGACGATCGAAGCGTTGAGGGAAAACCTGCCGCGCGACTGGACGCTCGCGGTCGAGCGCGACGCGGTGTTCGGCGGCGACATCCTGACCGTGCGCGCGGGACCGGAAAAGGCGCCGACGCTACTGCTGGTGCACGGGCTCGGACAGAACGGCTTCACCGATTGGCTGCCGGTCATTCCACAACTGGCGCTGCGCTACCGCGTGCTGGCGCTGGATCTGCCCGGCTTCGGCTACTCGGCGGCTCCGCCGGGAAAATACTCGCCGCGCAACTACGCGCGCGTGTTGTCGGCCGTGCTCGCACGCCACGCGAACGGACCGGCGATCGTGATCGGCCATTCGCTCGGCGGCGCGGTGGCGCTGCGGCTGGCGGCCGATCATCCGCAGCAGGTCGGCAAGCTGGTGCTGGTGAACGTCGCCGGCATCCTGCAACGCACCGCGTTCGTCAAACACAGCGTCGTGCCGGCGTCGGTCGAGTCGATGCCGCCGATCCTCAAGGAGCCGGCGGCGCGTGTGCGCGATTGGGGCAACGCGGTGATCGAACGCGTGTTCGGCCTGCCGCGCGACCCCACGCGCGTGCTGCGCGCGAGCGACCTCGCGTGGGCGCTGCTGCTGAAGGACCGCAGCAACGTCAACGCGGCGCTCGCGTTGATCGACGAGGACTTCAGCGCCGCCGTGCACACGGTCAAGCAGCCGGTACACATCCTGTGGGGCGAAGCCGACACCGTCGCGCCGTTGCGCACCGGCCAGTTGTTGGCCAAGCGCCTGCCGCGCGCCCAGTTGGCGACGCTGCCCGGCGTCGGCCACTCGCCGATGGAAACGGCGCCGGAGAGTTTCCTCGCGCTGCTGGCGTTCGCGCTCGACACCGAACCGGCACCGGCCGCCGCCGCGGATGGCAGCGCGGCCGGCGCGCGCGACCTCGTCTGCAACGGCCAGGCCGAGCGCCAGTACAGCGGCCGCTATCGCGAAGTCCGCATCGAGCGCTGCCCGGCGGTGCGACTGGTCAACCTGAGCGCGGAAAGAATCGCGATCCGCGCTTCGACCGTGCAGATGGTCGACGTACAGGTGCGCGGGGCGGAGGTAGCGCTCGACATCGCCGACTCGGAGCTGATCGCCACCGCCAGCGACTTCGCCGGCGCCACCGCGATCCGCGCCGACGCGAGCCGGCTCGATCTGGCCGGAGTTCATCTCACCGCCACCGGCCATGCGGTCGAAGCGGTACGCCGCTCGCGGCTGATCGCCTCCGTCAGCCGCATCGAAAGCCCGGCCTACACCGGTTACTGGCACGAAGACCGCGAGCTGGAGAATGCGGCGCTGGCGCCGTGACGCCTAGCGGCGCCGCGCCAGCGCCGCGACGACGCGCGCGACGCGTTCGCGGTCGCGCGCGTCGGCCACACCGGGCAACGCGCACCATTCGAGCAGCAGGTCGCCGGCGGCGGCCGGCCCGCGCTTGGCCCCGGTCTTGAAGCGCTCGCGCAGTTGTTTGGCCTGCACCGCCAGGCGCTGAGCCTGCAGTTCCGCGGGGCTGTCCAGTCCCAACAGCAGCTCCAGTTCGAGCAGCGCGTCGCGCCGCACGGCGGCAACCCTCTCCAGCGCGTCCAGATAGTCCTCGCGCACGTACTCTTCGTTGAGCTTCTCCAGCGCGGCGAGCGCCGCCTCGCGCCGCGCGAGTATCCTGCGCTCCACCGCCGCGGCGAGCGCCGGCAGTGCGGCCCAGCGTTCGCGCACGGCTTGCACCGTGGCCGTATCGGTTCGGTCTGCGATCACCAGCGCGTCGAGCTCCGCGCACAGCCGTTCCTTGTCCAGCAACGCTTGCCATACCGCCGCTTCCTTGCCGCGCGCACGCGCCGCAAGCGCGGCCTCGACGGCCGCGCGTGCGGCCTTGAAGCGCGCGTCCAGCCCCGCCGGAACCGGGCCGTGCGCACCGACCGCCTGCTGCCATTGCTGCTGCAGCTCGCTGCGCGTACGGCGGATCTGCGCTTCGTCGGCATCGCCGGCGCGCGCCAGTTGCTCGAGCTGCTCGCACACGGCCTCGAATGCGCGCCGCTGTTCGTGCTGGCGTTGTTCGCCCTGTTGGCGCGCGCTCTCGCGCGCCTCGAACACGGCGTTGCAGGCGGCGCGAAACCGCTCCCACGTCTGGCGTTCGTCGCGCGGCGGAAGCGGCAGGGCTTTCGCCTGCGCCTGCCAGCGCGCCTGCAGCTCCTTGATCTTCGCCGGCGCCTCGCGCGCCAGCGGCTGCGCCGCCACCGCGTTTGCCTGCTCGATCAGCGCTTCGCGCTCGGACTTCGCCTGCGCGCGCGCGGCGGCCAGCGCCTCGCGCAGCGGGGCGACCGCCTCCTTGAAACGGGCGTCGAGCTTTTTCCATGCGCCGGGCTCCACGCTGCCCAGGCTCGTCCCGTGCCAGGTGGCGTCGGTCTCGCGCAGCCAGCGTTCGAGCGCGCGCCAGTCGCGCGGCTCGGCGAGCAGCGTCGGCGCGTGCGCGGCCGCGGCGGCGATGAACTCCTCGCGCCGCTGGCGCGCCTGTTTGTGCTGCGCGGCCAGTTCGGCGAAGTGGCGCGCCGCCGGCGCGTACGCGCGTTCGCAGGCGGCGTCGAAGCGCTGCCACAGCGATTTCGGCACGCCGGCGTGCTGCTCGTCCAGTTTCTTCCACTCGGCGCGCAACTGCTGCACCTCGCGCGCCAGCGCCGTCGGCGCGAGCCGCTGCGCGGCCAGCGCCTCGGCCCGCTCGCACAACTGCACGCGCGCGGTGAACTGGCCGAAGTGCTCCCAGCGCCCCAGTTCGCGCAGTTGTTGCAGCGCGCGCGCCAGGCGCTGCAGCGTCGGTTTCGGCAGCACGCCGGCCGCGCGTCGCAGCGCGCGCGCCTCGTCGG
>DATLZG010000319.1:0-8369 GCA_035574095.1 Burkholderiaceae bacterium
CGCGCCAGCGCCTGCGCGCGCTCGAGCTGCTCGTGCGGAAGCGCCGGCAGCTCAACCGCGCCGTCGGCGAGCGACTCGGTGTCCGCCAGCGCTTGCACCCGCGCGTCGTAACGCTTGTAAAGAAGATGGCGCGCGATTCCGCACAGGTAGGCGGCGAAGCTGCCGCGCTGCGGATCGAAGCCGTGCGCGCGCTCGAACGCGGCGAGAAACGCTTCTTGCAGCACGTCGGCCGCCTCGGCTTCGGAGCCGCTCGCCAGCCACGCGTAGCGATAAACCGCCCGCGCATGACGCCGATAGAGCTCGGTGGCGGCGCGCGCATCGCCGGTCGCGGCTTGCGCGAGCAGCGCGGCATCTTCGGTTCCGCCATTGCGCGGGTCGTAGGCCATGTTCGAGCGATTGGCCGTTGGCGGCGAAAAAGTTCCCGCCACCCGGCCGCGAAACCGAAGGGTGCGATCTGAGCGCTACCGCTGCAGCAGGCGCTGCTCGGCGAGCTCCAGCGCCTCCGGCAGGCCGCGCAGCACCAGCACGTCGCCGGCTTGCAGCACCAGATCTTCGCTGGGGTCCGCTCCGCGGATGCCGCGCCGGCGCACGGCGGTGACTTCGGCGCCGACTGCGGCCAGCCCCAGATCGCCGAGCCGGCGACCGACGGCGGCAGCGTCCGCCTCGATCGCCACCGAATGCAGCCGCACGTGCGCTTCGTCGTCGAACTCGGCCGCATCGTCGGCGCCGTGGAAGTAGCCGCGCAGCAACCGGTAGCGCGAATCGCGCGCCGCGCGCACGCGCTTGACCACCCGCGCCAGCGGCACGCCGAGCAGCACCAGCGCGTGCGAGCCGAGCATCAGGCTGCCCTCGAAGATCTCCGGCACCACTTCGGTCGCGCCGGCCCGCTGCAGCTTGTCGAGATCGGCATCGTCGGCGGTGCGCACGATGATCGGCAGCCGCGGGTTCAGCTCGTGCGCGAAGTGGATCACCTTCAGCGCGGAGGCCGTGTTGTTGTAGGTGATCACCAGCGCCGCCGCCCGATTGACGCCGGCGGCGGCGAGCGTCTCGCGGCGGGCCGCGTCGCCGTACACGACCGAATCGCCGGCCGCGACCGCCTCGCGTACGCGGTCCGGATCGAGGTCGAGCGCGACGTAGTCGATGTTCTCCTGCTCCAGCATCTTCGCCAAATGCTGGCCGGTACGGCCGTAGCCGCAGATCACCACATGCTTTTCGGTGGCCATCGACCGGGTGGCGATCTGGGTCAGCGCCAGCGCCCGCTGCATCCACTCGGAAGCGACGAAGCGCAGCGCGATGCGATCGCCGTACTGGATCAGGAACGGCGTGGCCAGCATCGACAGCAGCATCGCCGCCAGCACGATCTGCATCATTTCCGGCGGCAGCAACTGCAGCCCGCCGGCCTGCTGCAACAGCACGAAACCGAATTCGCCGGCGGTGGCCAGCGGCAGCGCCGCCCGGATCGCGGTGCCGGCGCCGGCGCCGAACGCGCGCGCCAGGCCGACGATCAGCAGGAACTTGAAGCCGGTCGGCACGACCAGCGCGAGCAGCACCCAACCGAGCTCGCCGAGCACGACGCGCACGTTCAGCAGCATGCCGATCGTGACGAAAAACAGCCCCAGCAGCACCTCGCGGAACGGCTTGATGTCCTCTTCGACCTGGTGCCGGTACTCGGTCTCCGCGATCAGCATGCCGGCGACGAAAGCGCCCAGTGCCAGCGACAACCCGGCGTGCTCGGTCAGCCATGCCAGCAGCAGCGTCACCAGCAGCACGTTCAGCGTGAAAAGCTCGTGCGACTTGCGGCGCGCGACCAGATGCAGCCAGCGCCGCAGCAGCCACTGGCCGCCGGCCAGCAGCAGCGCCAGCAGCACGGCGGCCTTGGCCAGTGCGGCGCCAAGCGCCACGCCGACGTTGTCCGGCTCTTTCACCAGCGCCGGCACGATCACCAGCAGCGGCACCACCGCCAGATCCTGCAACAGCAGCACGCCGACGATGCGCCTGCCGTGTTCGGTTTCCAGCTCCAGCCGCTCGGCGAGCAGCTTCAGCACGATCGCGGTCGAAGACATCGCCAGCGCCCCGCCGAGCGCGAACGCGCCCGCGGGCGTCACGTCCAGGCCGAACCAGCGCTGGGCGACGAAGCCGGCCAGCATCACCGCCGCGATCGTCCCCAGCACCTGCGCCAGCCCGAGGCCGAACACGATGCGGCGCATCGCTTTCAGCTTCGGCAGCGAGAACTCCAGCCCGATCGAGAACATCAGAAACACGACGCCGAATTCGGCCAGATAGCGCGTGCCGCCGGTGTCGGGCACCAGTCCGAGAGCGTGCGGGCCGATCAGGATGCCGACCGCCAGATAGCCGAGCATCGGCGGCAGATTCAGCGAGCGAAACGCGACGACGCCGAGCACCGAAGCCGCGAGCAGCAGCAGCGTGAGGTCGAGTGCGGAGGGCAAGGCAAATCTCGTGCCAGTGTTGGCGCGCGAGGGTATCATCGCGGCCGACCGCGGTCGAACGTACGCATCGGCTGCGGCTCCGAACTCCGCCTCCCGATGGCCGCTGCCGCCCTTCAGTCCCGCCCGTCCGCGCTCGCGCTGGCGCGTGAAGTGCTACGCATCGAAGCGGCCGCAGTGGCGGCGCTGGTCGATCGCATCGATGCGGACTTTCAGCGCGCCGTCGATCTGCTGCTGGCGAGCCGCGGGCGGGTGGTGGTCAGCGGGGTGGGCAAAAGCGGGCACATCGCGCGCAAGATCGCGGCCACGCTGGCCTCCACCGGCACGCCGGCGTTGTTCGTGCACGCGGCCGAGGCCGCGCACGGAGACCTGGGCATGGTGACGCCGGCGGACGTGGTGATCGCGCTGTCCTATTCGGGAGAGACGGCCGAGCTGCTGACGATCGTGCCGATCCTGAAACGCGAGGGCACGCCGTTGATCGCGATCACCGGCAACCGCGGCTCCTCGCTCGCCCGCCACGCCGACGTGCACCTGGACGTACGCGTCGACAAAGAGGCGTGTCCGCTGAACTTGGCGCCGACTTCCTCCACGACGGCGATGCTGGCGTTGGGCGATGCGCTGGCGATCGCCTGCCTGGACGCGCGCGGCTTCGGCGCCGAGGATTTCGCGCGCTCGCACCCGGGCGGCGCGCTCGGCCGCCGGCTGCTGCTGCGCGTGGCCGACATCATGCGCACCGGCGACGCGGTGCCGCGCGTGCCGGTGCAGGCGAGCGTGCTGGAGGCGGTGCACGAGATCACGGCGAAGAGAATCGGCATGACCGCGATCGTCGAAGACGACGATCGGGTCGCCGGCATCTTCACCGAAGGCGATCTGCGGCGGCTGATCGAGCGCGTCGGCGACGTGCGCCCGCTGCGCGTGGCGGACGTGATGACGCGCGAGCCGCTGACGATCGGACCGGAGGCGCTGGCGGCCGAAGCCGCGCGCCTGCTCGACACGACGTTGCGCAATCAGTTGCTGGTGGTGGCCGACGGCAAGCTGGTCGGCGCGCTGCACATGCACGATCTGGCCGCCGCCAAGTTGCTATGACGGCGGCCGAGCGCGCGGCGCGCGTGCGCCTGATGGTGCTGGACGTGGACGGCGTGCTGACCGACGGCCGGCTGTACATCGGCGCGGGCGGCGAGCTGATGAAGGCGTTCGACGTGCGCGACGGGCACGGTATCAAGTTGCTGCAACAGGCGGGCATCGAAGTGGCGATCCTGACCGCGCGCAGTTCGGAGATCGTGGCCGCGCGCGCGCGCGAGCTCGGCATCGCGCGGGTCGTGCAGGGGCAGTCCGACAAGCTGGCCGGATTCGAGGCGCTGCGCGCAGAGGCCGGCTGCGCGGCCGAGCAATGCGGCTACGTCGGCGACGACTGGCCGGATCTGCCGGTGCTGGCGCGGGCGGGCTTTGCGGCGACGGTGGCCGATGCGGTCGACGAAGTGAAGGCGGCGGCGCACTGGATTGCGGCGGCGCCCGGCGGACGCGGCGCGGTGCGCCAACTCGCCGCGTTCATCCTGCGCGCGCAGGGCGGATTCGATGCGGCGCTGGCGCGCTACCTGCGAGGTGCGCATGCGTGACAAGCTCGCGCCGCTGGCCGCCATCGTGCTGCTGACGGTCGTGGTCGCGACCAGTTACTGGTACGCGCGCGCGATGCGCAAGCCGGCCGCCGCACCGCCGCCCGCGCCGGGCACGCCCGACTTCGTCGTCGAGCGCGTGGTGATTACGCAGTTCGACGCCGGCGGCGGCGCGCGACACCGGCTGTTCGCGGAGCGTCTGACGCACTACTTGGAGAACGACGAGATCGAACTCGCCAGCCCACGCCTCGTCAGCCTGCAGCCGGACCGGCCACAGGTGGAGGCGCGCGCGCGGCGCGCGCGGCTGGAAAACGCCGGCGAGCGCGTGCACCTGATCGGTTCCGTGTCGTTGACGCGCGCTGCCGGCCCCGGCGAACCGGCGCTGCGGCTGGCGACCGATTACCTGCTCGCGCTGCCGGACCTCGATCGTTACTCGACCGACCGCACAGTCGAAGTGGAGCGGGGGACATCGACCATCACCGCCCAGTCGATGGTGTACGACAACATCGCGCGCACGATCGAATTCGCCGGCGACGTGCGGGCGAGCTTTTATCCCGCCGCGCCGGAGGGCAAGCGGTGAAGCGCGCGCTGCTGTCAGTGCTGTTGGTCGCGGCCGTGGCTGCGCACGGCGAAAGCGCCGATCGCGACAAGCCGTTGCAGGTCGAAGCGCAAAAGGGCAGCTACAACGACCTGAAGCAGATCGGCGTCTTCACCGGCAACGTGATCGTCACCAAGGGAACGATCCGCGTCGTCGGCGAGCGCGTTGAAGTGCGCAAGGACCCGGAAGGCTACGAGTACGCGGTGGTCACCGGCGCGCCGGGAAAGCCGGCCCAGTTCCGCCAGCGGCGCGATCCCAGCAAGCCCGGCGTGGAGGAAACCATCGAGGGTCTGGCCGAGCGCATCGAGTACGACGGCCGCGCCGAGACCGTCAAGCTGATCTCGCGCGCGGAGCTGATTCGGCGCGAGAACGGACAGCCGCGCGACGAACTGCGCGGCAGTTTGATCACTTACGACAGCCGCAGTGCGCAATACAGCGTCGACGGCGATCCGGGCGCCGACGGCCGAGTGCGCGCGATCATCGGCCCGCGCAACGCGACGCCGCCGGCGACAAGCCGGGCACAGCTCGTGGTCGAACATCTGCAGAAGCGCTACGGCAGCCGGCTGGTCGTGCAAGACGTTTCGCTGACCGTTTCGGCGGGCGAAGTCGTCGGGCTGCTCGGACCGAACGGCGCCGGCAAGACGACCTGCTTTTACATGGTCGTCGGTCTGGTGCCGATGGACGGCGGCACGATCCATTTGAACGGCAAGTCGATCGCCCATCTGCCGATCCACCGCCGCGCACGCATGGGCCTTTCCTATCTGCCGCAGGAAGCCTCGGTCTTTCGCCGGTTGACGGTCGAAGAGAACATCCGCGCGGTGCTCGAACTGCAGATGGACGAGCGCGGCCGGCCGCTGAAGGAAGAAGAGATCGCGGCCCGGCTCGAGCAGCTGCTCGCCGACCTGCAGATCGAGCATCTGCGCACGAACCCGGCGCTCAGCCTGTCCGGCGGCGAGCGGCGGCGGGTGGAGATCGCGCGTGCGCTGGCGGCGCGTCCGCGCTTCGTGCTGCTCGACGAACCGTTCGCCGGCGTCGATCCGATCGCGGTGATCGAGATCCAGCGCATCGTGCGCTTCCTGAAGGAGCGCGGCATCGGCGTGCTGATCACCGACCACAACGTGCGCGAGACGCTGGGCATCTGCGATCACGCCTACATCATCAACGAGGGGCGCGTGCTCGCCGCGGGCCGGCCCGACGAAATCGTCGAAAACGAGTCGGTCCGGCGCGTCTATCTGGGCGAGCATTTCCGCATGTAGCACTCCTAGCATCGCGCGGCGCGCAGCGTGTCGTGACATGAAGCCCGGCCTCCAACTCAAACTCTCGCAGCACCTGGCGTTGACGCCGCAGCTGCAGCAGTCGATCCGGCTGCTGCAGTTGTCGACGCTGGAGCTGAACCAGGAGATCGAGCAGGCGCTGGCCGACAACCCGTTGCTGGAGCGCGACGACGATCCATTGGCCGCTTCGCCGCGCATCGCGGCCGACGGCGCGATCGTCGGCAACGGCACGGCGGTCGCTACCGACCGCGGCGACGCATTTGATGCGGACGGCGGCGCGGCGGACGGCGGCGACGGTTTCGCGGGCGACGGCCTGACCGATTGGGGGCACGCGCCGCGCGCCGACCGCGACGACGACGACACCGGCCCGCAGGCCTGGGCGGCGGCGCAGTTCACGCTGCACGAGCATCTGCGCGCGCAGCTCGCCGTCACCAACGCGTCGCCGCGCGATCGCGCGCTGGTGGAGATGCTGATCGACGCGCTGGACGACGACGGCTACCTGGCGTCTTCGCTCGAAGACCTGCTCGCACTGTGCCCGCCCGAAGTGCAGGTCGAGCGCGACGAACTGGCGGCTGCGCTGGCGCTACTGCAGAGCTTCGATCCGCCGGGCGTCGGCGCGCGTTCCGCCGCCGAGTGCTTGACGATCCAGATCGATGCACAGTTGCGGCAGACGCCGCCGTCCGCCGATCCGCAACTACTGAAACTGGCGCGCCGCATCGTAAGCGACCACTTGCCTCTACTCGCGGCGCGAGACTACGGAAAGCTACGTAAGTTGCTCGGCTGTGGCGACGACGAGTTGCGTGTCGCGCACGCTCTGATCCGTGGACTGAATCCGCATCCGGGCGTAGGCTTTGGCTCGCCGGGCGCCGATTACGTCATCCCCGACATCTACGTGCGTCGCAGCGGGAACCGGTGGATCGCACATCTGAATGCGGAAGTCGTACCGCGCTTGCGGGTCAACCAAGCGTACGCGGCGATCGTCAAACGCGAGAAGGGCCCGGAAGGACAGGCGTCTTGGTCGCAGAGGCTGCAGGAAGCGCGCTGGCTGATCCGCAACGTGCAGCAGCGCTTCGACACGATCTTGCGGGTGTCGCAGGCGATCGTCGACCGCCAGCACAACTTCTTCAACCACGGCGAGATCGCGATGCGTCCGCTCGTGCTGCGCGAGATCGCCGACACGGTGGGTCTGCACGAGTCCACCATCTCGCGCGTCACATCGAACAAGTACATGGCCACGCCGTTCGGCGTGTTCGAGTTGAAGTACTTTTTCGGCAGCCACGTCGCGACCGATACGGGGGGCGCGGCCTCCAGCACGGCAATCCGCGCCTTGATCAAACAACTCATTTCCGCGGAGGATCCGAACAATCCGTTGTCCGACAGCAGGATTGCTGAGCTGCTGGGCGAACAGGGCATCGTGGTCGCGCGCCGTACGGTTGCGAAGTATCGCGAAGCGCTGAAGATCGCGCCGGTGGCGATGCGCAAAGCTCTCTGAGTCCGTGCGCCGCCGACGAGGCGGCGCGCGATCAACGTGCGTAACAACCCAACGAAAGAGGGGTGCTGCATGAACCTGATCATCCACGGTCACCACGTCGAGGTGACGCCCGCGCTGCGCGGCTACGTCGAGGGCAAGCTCGAGCGCGTTCGGCGCCATTTCGACCACGTGATCGAGGCGGACGTCCTGCTCTCGGTCGAGGACAAGCTGCGTCAGAAGGCCGAGATCACGGTGCGCGTGCGCGGTTCCGCGCTGCACGCCGAGGCGATCGATGCCGACATGTACGCCGCGATCGACTGCCTGGTCGACAAGCTCGACCGCCAAGTGCTGCGGCACAAGGACCGCGTGAAGAACCACGCGCGCGAGCCGCTGAAGCACCAGGGCGAACAGTGGTCCTAGCAACCTGAGAAGGCATCTCGTCGGGGCCGCAAGGCCCCTTTTTCGTTGCGGAAACGGTTCGCGCACGTCCGCTGCCGCTGCCTGCCACTGAGCTCGCCGTTGCCGCCGAGCAACATCCGCCCTGGATGCCGCGCCGCCGCAGCGGCGCGCGTATACTGCGCGCCTTCGTTTTCCACCCTCGAGGGCGGATCCGCCTCGACTCCGACCTGTCTCTCCGCCGGTAGCGTCCGGCCGATGCGCGACCAGCGCTTCAATTGGGATGGGATCAACGTTTTTCCTTCCCCATATCGCAGCCTCCGGCAGGACTAAGTTGCGGACTCCGACGGACCGCCCGCTGTCCAACCGTTCATGAACCTGATTTCGCGCTTGTTGCCAGCCTCGAACGTGCTGCTCGACTTGCCCGCCTCGAGCAAGAAGCGCGTCTTCGAGCAGGCGGGCCTGCTGTTCGAGAACAACCAAGGCATTGCGCGCGCGACCGTCTTCGACAGCCTGTTCGCGCGCGAACGGCTCGGCTCCACTGCGCTCGGCCAGGGCGTGGCGATTCCGCAC
>DATLZG010000320.1:0-4725 GCA_035574095.1 Burkholderiaceae bacterium
GATCCTCGCCTTCTGCCGCGCGATCGTCGACGCCACCGCCGATCTTGCCTGCGCGTTCAAGCCGCAGATCGCTTACTTCGCCAGCGCGCGCGCCGAAGCCGAGCTCGAAGCGCTGATCGCCCACATCAAGGACAAGCATCCCGACGTGCCGGTGATCCTGGACGCCAAGCGCGGCGACATCGGCTCCACCGCCGAGCACTACGCGCGCGAGGCGTTCGAGCGCTATCGCGCGGACGCGGTCACGCTGTCGCCCTACATGGGCAGCGATTCGATCGAACCCTACCTCGCCTATGCCGAGCGCGGCGCGTTTCTGTTGTGCCGCACCAGCAACGCGGGCGGCGGAGATCTGCAGTCGCTCGACGTCGGCGGAGAAAGGCTGTTCGAGCGCGTCGCGCGGCTGGCGCTCGCCTGGAACCGCACCGGCCAGCTCGGGCTGGTGGTGGGCGCCACCTACCCGCAGGACCTGGCGCGCGTGCGCGCACTCGTCGGCGACATGCCGTTGCTGGTGCCGGGCATCGGCGCCCAGGGCGGCGACGTCGCCACTGCCGTGCAGGCCGGACAGACGAGCGCCGGCGCCGGGCTGGTGATCAATGCCTCGCGCGCGATCCTGTACGCGGGCCACGGCGAAGACTTCGCGCTGCAAGCGCGCGCGGTGGCCGCGCGTATGTGCGCGGAGACCAATCGGTTCCGCCGGCGGCCGGCGGGCGCCGGCGGATAACCGTGGTCGGTTGTCCGCTGTCGGGCAACCTCCGTCACGCCGCTTCGGCCCGCTCGTCCTGCTGCGGCACCGGCGTGGCGAGCACCTTGTCGATGCGGCGGCCGTCCATGTCGACGATCTCGAAGCGCCAATTCTTCCAGCTGACGCTGTCGCCGGTGTGCGGCAGCCGCCCCAGCAACAGCATCACCATCCCCGACAGAGTGTTGTAGCGGCCGTACTCCTCCTCGGGCACGGTGTCCACGCCGAGGCGATCCTTTAACTCGGGGATCGGAATCAGGCCGTCGAGCAGCCAGCTGCCGTCCGGGCGCTGCACCGCCCAGGCGTCTTCCACGCTCGGCGTCTTGAACTCGCCGGCGATCGCTTCCAACAGATCCTGCGGCGTGACCAGGCCCTGGATCTCTCCGTACTCGTCCACGACCAGCGCCATGTGCGCCGAGGAGGCGCGAAAGTTCTCCAGCAGTTCCATGCCGGTCAGCGATTCAGGCACGTACACGGGCGGGGTGACGCCGGCGGCGAAGTTGGGCCTTTCGCCGCGTGCCAGTTGTTGCAGAAGCTGGCGCGCAGACAGCACGCCAACGACTTCGCGCAGGCCGCCGCGCACGACCGGGAAGCGCGAGTGCTCGGATTCGACCACCTTGCGGAGGTTGTCCTCCGGCGCATCCTCGAGGTCTATGTAGACGATGCTGGAGCGCGGCGTCATCAGCGAGGCGATCTGGCGGTCGTCGAGCCGAAACACGTTGCGCACCATCGTGCGCTCCTGCTCGTCGATCACGCCCGACTCGGAGCCCTCCTCGATCAACGCGTGGATTTCCTCCTCGGTCACCGCCTGCCCGCCGGTGTCGCGCGCACCGACCAGCCGCAGGATCAGATCGGTCGACGCCGACAGCAGCCGCACGAACGGTTTGGCCGCCATCGCCAGGGCCGTGATAGGCAGCGCCGCGCGGCGGGCGATCGTTTCGGCCGCGATCTGGCCGAGCCGCTTCGGCACCAGTTCGCCGAGCACGATCGAAAAGTAGGTGACGATAACCACCACGAAGGCGGTGGCGCCGTACCGCGCCAGCGTCTCTTCGGCGCCCAGATTCGCGAGCCAGCGGCTAAGCGGCTCGGCGAACGCCGCTTCACCGACGATGCCCGACATGATGCCGATCGACGTGATGCCGACCTGGATCGTCGACAGAAACCGCGTCGGGTCTTCGTTGAGCGCCATCGCCGCCGCGGCGCCGCGGTCGCCCTGATCGACCAGCACCTGCAGACGCGCCTTGCGTGCGGCGACCAGCGCGATCTCGGACATCGCGAACAAACCGTTCAGCAGGATCAGGCCCAGCAGTACGAACACCTCGGTGGGCATTGAAGGGCTCCGCATTCCTTGACGAAGCGCAAAGCCTACCGGACGCGGAAGGCGCCCTTAATGGCCGTTTAATCGGCCGCTCCTACGTTGGCGCCACCGATCCGAGAGGAGGTGTCGCTTGAGACTGACCCCGGTTTTCCTCGCACTGGCCGCGGCCCCGGCGCTCGCCGCCGGAACGCAGACTCCGAGCGCCTATCTGCAGCGGCTGGCGACGCAAGCGCGCGCGGTCGCCGGCTTCGACGGCTTCTCGCCCGCGCGCGGCCAGCAGTTCTTCAATCACCGGTGCGGCGAATGGAGCTGCGCCAGCTGCCACGGCCCCGCGCCGCTCGCGGCCGGCAAGCACGCGCGGACCGGCAAGCAAATCGCCCCGCTGGCGCCGGCCGTCCACCCGGAGCGCTTCACCGACGCGGCGAAGATCGAGAAATGGTTTCGCCGCAACTGCAACGACGTGCTCGGGCGCGAGTGCACGGCGATCGAAAAGGGCGACGTGCTTTCGTGGTTGCTTTCGCTGCGGTAAAGGAGACCGACATGAAGCGCCTGTTGTCTGCCGCACTCGCCGCGTCGCTTGCGCAAGCCGCATCCGCCGGCGCCTCGAAACTGCCGCTTCCGCCCGGCTCCGGGCAGGCAGCCTATCGGTCCGAATGCGGCGGCTGTCATCTCGCGTATCCGCCGCAGTTGCTGTCGGCGCAGAGTTGGTCGCGCCTGGTGGCGGGGCTGTCGCGGCACTTCGGCAGCGATGCGAGTTTGGATGCCGCGACGGCCGCGACGATCGGCGCCTATCTGCAGGCCAACGCCGGTTCGCCGCGCAGGTTCGGCACCGGCGCCGATCGCATCAGCGCAACGCGCTGGTTCAGGCACGAGCACGACGAAGTGCCGGCCGCCGTCTGGACCTCGCCGGCGGTGGGAAGTGCGGCGAACTGCGGTGCCTGCCACACCGGCGCCGAACGCGGCGACTACGGCGAGCGCACCGTGCGCCTGCCGCTGACGCGCACCGCGACGCCCCGCGGCGAGTCGGGCGCTGAAAAGCGCACCGTTGTGCCCCATATTCGCTTGGAGAAGTTCCGATGAATGCGATCGAGCCACCGCGCACGCTGGTCTGGGACCTGCCGACGCGCGTCTTCCATTGCTGCTCGTCGTCTCGTTCGCCGGCGCCTGGCTGACCGCCGAATCCGAGCGCTGGCGCGACGCGCACGTGCTGCTCGGCTATACGGTCGGCGGGGTGTTGACGTTTCGCCTGCTGTGGGGCTTGGTCGGCACCCGCTATGCGCGTTTCTCGTCCTTCGTCTACGGTCCGCGCGCGGTCATCGATTACCTGGGCTCGGTGGCGGTGCGGCGGCCGCAGCACTTCGTCGGCCACAACCGGGCCGGCGCGCTCGTGATTTTCACGATGTTCGCCCCGCTCGCGATCGCGGTCGCCAGCGGTTGGGCGATCCTCAGCGAATTCGGCCCTGAAGCGCTCGAAGAGCTGCACGAAGCGGCGGCCAACGCGACGGTCGGCCTGGTGTTCGTTCACATCGCGGGGTTGTCGTGTCGAGCCGGCTGCATCGGGAGAACCTGGTCGGCGCGATGGTCAGCGGTTACAAGCCGGTGGCCGCGCCGGCGACAGAGGGAACCCGCTGGGCGATCGCGCTGCTGCTGCTGCTTGCGGTGGGGCTTTTCTGGAGCGGTCGCATCCCGGCGCCAGGCTTGCCGGCCGGAACGCCGCTTTCGCTCTCATCGGTCAAGACACCGGCGCCCGACCGCGCCGAGCGCCGGCGCCGCGACGACGACGATTGATTTCGCACCGATGCGCGTGCTGCTGGTCGAGGACGATGCGATGCTCGGCGCGGCGCTCGCCGCCGGGCTGAAGCAGGACGGTTATGCGGTCGATTGGGCGCGCAAGGCCAACGACGCGGACAGCGCCTGGGTCGCCGCACGCGACGCGCCGTACGATGCGGTCGTCCTCGACCTCGGCCTGCCGGACGGCTCCGGGCTGCAACGGCTGCGTCGCGCGCGCGCGGGGCTCCACCACTGCGGTGCTGATCGCCACCGCGCGCGATCGCGTCGCGGACCGCATCGCGGGGCTGGACGCCGGCGCCGACGACTACATGGTGAAGCCGATCGACCTCGACGAGCTCGCCGCGCATTTGCGCGCGCTGGCGCGCCGCGCCGCCGGCCGCGCGACCCCGACGATCGACTTCGGCGCGCTGAGCATCGATCCAGCCGCGCGCCGGGTCACGCGCAACGGGCAAGCGGTCGAACTGACAGCGCGCGAGTTCGCGCTGCTGCTCGCGCTCGCGCGCCGACCGGGCGCGGTCCTGTCGCGCGCGCAGCTCGCCGAAGCGCTGTACGGATGGGACGAGGGCGTGGCGAGCAATGCGGTCGACGTCCACATCCATCACCTGCGCCGCAAGCTCGGCCACGGTGCGATCGAGACGCAACGCGGTCTCGGTTACCGGTTGGTGGCCGCATCGTGAAGCCGACACCGGCAACGGGCCGCTGGTCGCTGCGCACGCGGCTGGTCGCGCTGCTGGCGATCGCCACGCTTGCCGCCTGGGCCGCGAGCAGCGCCTGGCTGTATCGGCGTGCCGTGGCCGCAACCGACCGCCTGTTCGACGCCGCGCTGGTCGAAACGGCGCACGCGGTGCTGGCGGTGGTCGCGCACGAGTTCGGCGAACGG
>DATLZG010000321.1:0-2499 GCA_035574095.1 Burkholderiaceae bacterium
GCGGGGGCGCGATGCGCCCCGTGTGCGGCCGCCCCGCCGCACCCCGTGATGCACCGCGGCTTGCGGGCCGGACACTCTGGCGCGTTCGGCCGCCACTGCGTGATGCCGAGGTCCTCGCCGTCCATGACCGCCGCTTTACAAAGCTCGCACGTCAAGCCTAGCCGGTGCCGCGGCGCCGGCCAAGGCGTCACATCGTTTCGGCGAAGTACTCGCGCCCGATCAGCATGCGGCGGATCTCGCTCGTGCCGGCGCCGATTTCGTACAGCTTGGCGTCGCGCCACAGGCGGCCGGTCGGATAGTCGTTGATGTAGCCGTTGCCGCCGAGGATCTGGATCGCCTCGCCCGCCATCCAGGTCGCTTTCTCCGCCGCGTACAGGATGACGCCGGCGCAGTCCTTGCGCACCCGGCGCACGTGCTCGCGGCCGAGCGCGTCGAGGTTCTTGCCCACCGTGTACACGTACGCGCGGCAGGCGGCGAGCGTCGTGTACATGTCGGCGATCTTGCCCTGAATCAGCTGGAACTCGCCGATCGGGGTGCCGAACTGGCGGCGCTCGTGGATGTACGGCGTCACGACGTCCATGCACGCCTGCATGATGCCGAGCGGGCCGCCGGCGAGCACCGCGCGCTCGTAGTCGAGGCCGCTCATCAGCACCTTCACGCCTTCGTTGACGCGGCCGAGCACGTTTTCCGCCGGCACTTCGCAGTTCTGGAACACCAGCTCGCCGGTATGCGAGCCGCGCATGCCGAGCTTGTCGAGCTTCTGCGCCACCGAGAAGCCTTTGAAACCCTTCTCCACCAGGAACGCGGTGATGCCCGAGGCGCCCAGCTCCGGCTCGGTCTTCGCGTACACGACCAGAACGTCGGCGTCCGGCCCGTTGGTGATCCACATCTTGGTGCCGTTCAGCAGGTAGTAGCCGCCGCGGTCCTCGGCGCGCAGCTTCATGCCGACCACGTCGCTGCCCGCGCCCGGCTCGCTCATCGCCAGCGCGCCCACGTGCTCGCCCGAGATCAGCTTCGGCAGGTACTTTTTCTTCTGCTGCTCGGTGCCGTTGCGGCGGATCTGGTTGACGCACAGGTTCGAGTGCGCGCCGTACGACAGTCCGACCGCAGCGCTGGCGCGGCTGATCTCTTCCATCGCGATCATGTGCGCGAGGTACCCCATCGCCGCGCCGCCGTATTCCTCCTCGACCGTGATCCCGAGCACGCCCAGCTCTCCCAGCTTGCGCCACAGGTCCATCGGGAACCGGTCGGTGCGGTCGATCTCGGCGGCGCGCGGTGCGATCTCCTTGTCCGCGAACGCGCGCACCGCCTCGCGCAGCGCGTCGATGTCGGCGCCGAGTTCGAAGTTCAGTCCGGGCAGGTTCATCGGATCTCCCTCGCTCACTTTCCTTATGTCAGATGCGCGGCTCGTCGCGCATGCCGTGCATCGCCATCAGCGTCTGCTGCATCGCTGCGACCAGCGTTTCGCGGCCGGCGGCCAGCGCGTAGACGTCGGCGCGCACGATCGACAGCGTGCGCCCGGGCTTCAGCACCTGACCGCGTGCGATCAGCCGCTCGCCCCGCGCCGGCGCCAGCAGGTTGATCTTGTACTCCACCGTCAGCACCGAGCTCGCCGCCGGCATCAGCGTGAACGCGGAGTAACCGCCGGCGCTGTCGGCGATCATGCCGACGATACCGCCGTGCACGAAGCCGTGCTGCTGAGTCAGATCGTCGCGCACCGGCAGTTCGATCGTCACGCGGCCCGGCTCGACCGCCGTCAGTTCGGCGCCGATCAGGCCCATCGCCGCCTGGCGCGCGAACGAGGCCCGCACGCGCGCGGCGAAGTCGGGGTCGGGCGGCGGCTGCATGCCGCGCAGTCTACTTGACGTTAACGTCAAGTTCGCCCGGTGGGCAGCGGGCGAGCCTCGTACAGGTTGAACATGCCGCGCAGGATGCGGTAGATGAACCACAGCCACACCGCGAGCAGCCCGAGCCCGCCCGCCGTCGCCATGCCGGCGGTGGCGAAGATCGACGTCCAATCGAGGTTGATGTCGATCTGCGCGCCGCCGGCCAGCGCCTGTCGGATCACGTCGCTGGCGATCGGCCACGCGGCGGCGACGATCACGCCGACGCCGGCGACGTACCCGGCGAGCGACCACCAGAACGTGCGGATCAGCCAGCGGTGGTGCGAGTCGATGAAGCCGGCCTCGGGATGGCCGCGCTTGCTGTAGCAGACGATCAGCCCGACCAGCGCCGGCCACCAAAAGAAGATGCCGAGCGCGAACAGGCCATACGCGATCCAGGCGGCGGTGAACTCGCGCGTCGGCGGCACGGCGATGACTTCGGAACCGGTAGTGCTCATGGCGCTTTCTTCACGACGGTAGGCACAGGCGCAGATCGTAGCGCGGGCGGGTACGCTAGAACCTATCTCAAAATCCGCGGTGGCCGCGGCGGGGGTGCCTGGGGATGCAGCGCGAGGCGCGGCGAGGGGACCATTGGCCAGAGCCAAGGACCCGAGCC
>DATLZG010000322.1:0-2146 GCA_035574095.1 Burkholderiaceae bacterium
GACGCCATCGCCTTTCAGCCTACCAACCAGCTCTCCATCAAGTGGGACGATGCCACGTTGCGGCATCGCGAACCGCTCAAGGATATCGCGACCGAACGATACGGCGCGCCCTACACAACCATGCATCGGGCGCACCTGCACGGAATCCTGCGCGAAGCGCTGCCCGACGGCGTGGTGCATCTGAACGCCAACTGCATCGGGGCGACGTCCGATGACCGGGTCGCGGTGGCCCGCTTCGCCGATGGCAGCGAGGTGGAGGCGGACGCAGTCATCGGCGCCGACGGCATCCGCTCGGCGATTCGCGCCCAGCTTTTCGGCGCCGACAATCCCCGCTTCACGGAAATGATGTGTTGGCGGTGCATGGTGCCGATGGATTGCGTGCCCCGGCGCATCGGTCCGGGACTGTCGGTCGAGATCGTGCCCGGCGAGTACTTCGGCTGGATCGGGCCGAACGGTCACGTGATCTGTTACCCGATCGGGGACGGTTCGGTGCTCAATATCTTTGCCGGTCACGTTACCGATCAATGGGTGGAGGAATCGTGGTCGGTTCCCAGCTCCCAGGAAGAGCTGCTCGCGGCCTACGAAGGCTGGAACGAGGCGCTGCTCGGCATGTTTCGCAACGTGCGCCATGTGTTCAAATGGGGAATCTACGATCGCGACCCGATACCGCAATGGACGAAGGGGCGCATTACCCTGCTGGGGGACGCGGCGCATCCGACGATGCCGACGCTGGCGCAGGGCGGCAACATGGCAATCGAGGACGGCTATGTTCTCGGACGCAACCTTGATCGTCATCGTGACGATATCCGCGCGGCACTGGCGGGCTATGTCGCGGAACGGCAACCGCGCACCGCGCGTGTGACGCTGCAGTCGCGCCAGCAGTTCGCGAACAACCGCAAGGTACCGCCGCCGCCGTTTCTCGACCGGACTTGGATCTTCACCTTCGATGCGACGAAGGAGCCGGAGTCGCAGCCGGCGTAAGGCTTGTTCGTTCGGTCGATGAGCGGCCGAAGTCGATGGAGGGGGGCAACGATGGCATCGATCGACAAGTTCAACGATCATTGCTGGAAGGATGTGATTCCGCCGGCCGACCTCGAACTCTACAAGTTCTGGCGGCGCGAGACCTTCGTTGGACCGCGCCCAGCGCTGCTGGCGATCGACCTATATGATCTCGTCTATCGCGGCGGCGCCCAGGACCCGCTCTCGATCAACGAGCGACACCCCAACACGTGCGGAATCTTTGCACACCGGGCAATCGAGCCGACCAAGCGACTGCTGGCCGCGGCACGCCATGCGGGAATCCCCGTATTTTTCTCCACGCAGGACACGCAGCCGAACAACCGGCCGCGCGGGGCGGTCTCTACCAAGAACACGCGTCCGACGCCTCCGCGCGACGCCTACGAAATCTACCACGAGTTTCCAGTGCAATCTGACGACATCGTCATCCGCAAGCAGCGGGCGAGCGTCTTTCAAGGGACGCCGCTGCTTTCTCACCTGACCGTCATGGGCATTTCAAGCCTGATCATATGCGGTGAAAGCACGTCGGGCTGCGTGCGCGCGAGCGCTGTGGATGCACATTCGAGCGGATTTCATGTCGTCATTGTCGAAGAGTGCACTTACGATCGCGCCGAACTGACTCATAAGGTCAACCTGTTCGATCTGCATCACAAGTACGCGGATGTCATGCACCTCGATGAGGTGATCGCGCATCTCGACGGTCTGCGCATGGCACGCGCGGCCGAGTAGCGCGGCGCGGAATCACTGCGGCTGAAGATTGATGGCCTTCGCGAGCTTGGTCCACTTGTCGATTTCGTAATGGATTACCGCGGCAAATTCGCGCGGCGTGTTGGGCACGTGATAGGCGCCGTCCTTGCTGAGCCGGTCCTGCATTTCAGGCGTGTTCATGGCGGCGAGGATCAGCGCCTGGAGCCGCTCAAGGATCGGCTCCGGCGTGCCCCCAGGCGCCAACAAGCCAAACCATTGCAGCGCTTCGTAGCCGGGGAGTCCGGACTGGGCGATCGTCGGCACGCCGGGCATCGCCGCGGACGGTTCCTGGCTGGTCAGCCCAAGCGCCCGCAGCTTGCCCGCGTCGACGTGCGGCTTGGCGGTCAGCACGTTGAGCATCATGCCGGACAGGCGCCCGCCC